>JANOGE010000140.1:0-2509 GCA_031414035.1 Chitinophagaceae bacterium
CTGCAATAGAAGGACAATTGAGAAAGATGCTGGATACTGGTTTTGATTCTGCACGGGTGCTGATAGTACCCGTGGATGGAATAAAAGCATTTGGCAAAACGTATGAGAAAGGAATTGCCTTTGGCGGACAGATATCCATCGGTGGAATAAAAGGCTATGCCGATTTTAGTATGAATGAAAATGGCGTGAAAGGCGCCGGGGCATTAGACCCGATTGATTGGGGTAACGGCACATTTCAATTGAAAGGCCGTACTACAGATAAACCTCAGTTCAATTTTGCCATTGCAAAAAATACACCACCAAGTGTTTTTATTGATGGAAAAATAAGTTTGCTCGGGGTAAGTAGCGAAACAACGGTAACCGTTGATGGCAACGGGTTTGAATTTGTAACTGCCGGTAAACTGGTCGACCTTTTCGAGCTGACACTGGAGGGAAAAGGGAAAAGCTTTACACAAAGTGACGGGGGCATCTATGTAAGAGCAGCACTGCGTAATGATTTGATATCAAAGTTGAATCAATTGGTAACAGCGAAACTGGATGAAGAGATTGCAGGTACCAAAAAAACTTTACAGGGCACAAGGGATAAGCTGAACCAGTCAAAGAATGATTTAAAAGATGTAGATGCACGGATAGCAACAAAAAGAGCGCAGGTAACCAGCCGGAGAAATGCCGACCTGCAGAATATGCGTGACGAAGCCCAGCGGGCATTAAATGAAAGCAAAGCCGTAATAGACTGGCACAAAAACAATAATGCTGCCAGTAACAAACGCATAAATGAATTAAGCGATTGGTTTTATGACTTACCGGAGAAAGGTATTTTATATACAGCTATTGCAGCTAATAACCTGGCGATAGAGGCAGAACAATTGGTGTATGATGGATATGCAAAAACTGTGAGCGGCCTGGCAGATATAGGAAAAGAATTTCCTGTGGAAGTAGAGCTGGCTGATTTATATACAGAAAAAGCTGCTAAAGAAGCTGCATTTGCTATTGCACTGGCTGGTGTGGATGTGGCAGAAGGAATTTCTGTTACCACGCTGGAAGCAACAAAATTTGTAATGGACCAGGCACTCGGTGGAGTGTTTGATATTAAATCAGCAGAGTTTGAAGGAATATTCGGGTTAAACAATCAGTATAAAATAAATGTTGGATTTAATATCACTTTAGCGAAGAAGCCTTACAATTTTAATGCTGAAATTGATTTTAAAGATTTAGCCAGCAGCGCAGGTAAGATTGTGAAAGATATATTTGCGGGTACCCTGGTAAAGCCCGGCTTTGCCAGAACGTTTGCCACGGAATTAAAAAAACCTGTTACCAATAATAAACTTGTATCCGCACCAGTGCTGCTGGATGATATAGTGAGGCAAAATGATATTGCAAAAACAAAAGTGATGAACACCTACTTAGTTACGGTTGAAACAAGCACTGATGCTGATGCCGGCTCCAATGAAAAATTTGCTGTAATAATAACCGGAGACAGAGGTGCTACAGAACAATTGACATTAACCAAGAGTCTTTATTCCATACTTCCGGGTGAAAAAGCAATGTTCATTGTGCAAAGCGAAAAAAATGTCGGAAACATTACAAAGGTGCAATTAACTCCTTTGAATGCTTCTATGGCGGATAACTTAAAAATTAAATCCGTCAATGTTGAAATGCCTGCAGAGAAAAAGAATGTGCATGCGGATTGTGATGGATGTATTATCAACGGGGGGCAGGCAAGCAAAACCATCTCATTTGACGGAAAGAAATATGCTGATTACTGGATAACCATTTCTACTAATGCAGCACAGAATAGCGGAACCAATGGAAGTGTTTCTTTAAACTTTAAGGGTACTAATGGCGAATATATTATCAACGATATGAAAAGATATTTTCCGGCTTCCACTTTCAGCGTCGGTTCGGTTACAGAAGTTCCGGTGTCAATACCAGATATCGGCCCGTTACAAAACCTCACTATCAATGGCGGAAACTTTTTTGACAACTGGAACATAGGCGGTGTTATTGTAAGGGATGCAAATGGTACTGTAAAGGCAGGGTATTGTAATTGCTCACTGGTGGGCAGTAACCCGGTTACATTTAATTTATTGCCACCGGATTACTACGCCGATTATAGAATACTAATAAGAACGGCCAACAGGGCCGGCGGTACTTTTGATGTTGATAAATCCGGCACTGATTCCAAAGAATATCTGACCATTATTGGGGACAAAGGGCAAACACAAAAGATTGACCTTGGTACTATAATGACGACCCAACCGGGTGTTTTTGGTTTAGAAAATTTGTTTGAAGCTGATAGCTGGAACTATGGATATATAACAACTAAAAACATTGGCACTATTCAACAAATTGTTATTAACCATGAACCACTCACCGCTTTTGAAGACAAATGGGATGTTAGCGAAATAATAATTGAATCATACCGCAACGGTAACAAAAATATTGCTGTTGTAAGAGACCTTTTTATTGATAAACGTTCCTCTGGTTTTCCAAGGCCTGTTGTGTTAAC
>JANOGE010000141.1:0-7488 GCA_031414035.1 Chitinophagaceae bacterium
CCATATCATGTGTAATGATGATTGATGTTGTTTTATTTTTTTTCTGAATGGCCAGTATCAGTTCGCTGATCTCTCTTGATGTAATCGTATCAAGTCCGGTTGTTGGTTCATCATACAATATGATTTCGGGTTTTAAAATAAGTGTACGGGCAAGCCCAACCCGTTTGCGCATACCGCCCGATAATTCTGATGGCATTTTATCAACAGCATCAGCCAAACCCACACTATCTAAAGCTTCTGCAATCGCTGCTTCTACTTCTTCAGCCGATAATTTATTCAAGTGGCGCTTTAAGGGAAATGCAAGATTCTCTCTTACCGTCATGGAATCATACAAGGCCGAGTTTTGAAAAAGAAATCCGATCCTTACCCTTATGGCATTCAGTTGGCTATTATCCAGGGTATTGATATCGGTATCAAATACTTTTATTTCACCTTTATCTGCTGTAACCAAACCTACCAGGCATTTTATTAATATGGATTTGCCCGAACCCGACTTACCCAATACTACCAGGTTTTCACTTTTGTTTACAGCGAGGGTAACACCTTTTAACACATCATTATTTTTTCCAAAAGATTTGTACAATTCTTTAATGTCAATAACCGGCCCGGTTGTGCCGTCAATCAAAATTTCCGTTTTATTTAGTTGTTCCTGCAACATTGTTTTTATTTAGAAAAAAAGATCTGTTAGCTGTACTGCCAGCATATCAATAATAAAAATGGTAAGCGATGCTGCTACTACTGCCTCATTAGCTGCCTTACCAACACTTTCTGTTCCGTTGGCTGCTGTATATCCTTTGTAGCAGCCAATTAAACCAATAAAAAATCCAAAGAAAAAAGTTTTAATGGTGGCAGGTACAATGTCTAAAAAATCAAGTGAATCCAGCACCTGCTGAAAGTAACGGAACATGTTTAAATCGCTGTGTATATTTACACCTGCATAGCCGCCATAAATACCAACTGCATCCGCAAACACAACCAATACCGGTATCATCAACGTTGTAGCCAGCACCCTGGTAACCACCAGGTATTTGTAAGGATTGATGGCAGATACCTCCATGGCATCAATCTGCTCGGTAACTTTCATAGAACCCAGTTCGGCACCAATGCCGGATGCAATTTTACCGGCACAGATCAATGCTGTAATTACCGGAGCTATTTCCCTTATCAGCGATAGTGCAACCATACCCGGCAACCAGGATTCGGCACCAAACTCTGCAAGGGTAGGGCGTGATTGTAATGTAAGCACCAGCCCCATAATAAAACCGGTTATGCCAACAAGCGGAAACGACTTATAGCCAATAACATAACACTGCCTCAGGAATTCCCTAATCTCAAAAGGAGGCTTAAACATTTCTTTGAAAAACCTGGCCGTAAACAGGGTTATGTTTCCGGCATCATTAAAAGTATTTTTAAGTGCTATGAACAAGGATATAAAATGTTTAATGTTTTATTCAAATCAGTAATTTTATCGGTTTTACTTTGAGAAACGATAATAAAACCAGGCAACCCATTGCTGTGGGAAAAAACGCACTACTCCGGATAATATCTTTGCAAGGGTACCGGGTACAATGATCATCTTTCCCTGTAATGTTTTTTTTACCGCAACTTCACCAACTTTCTTAACAGGCACGGCCATTTTCATGCCAAAGGCACCAAGCTTTTCTATGGTATATATTTCGATAGATGGTTTTGTGAATACAGGCCCCGGCGCCAGGCAGCTGACACTTATATTTTTGTCTTTTAACTGATAGCGTAATGAATAGCTGAAGGATACAACGGCTGATTTGGTAGCTGCATATAAATTCTTAATGGGAACAGGGGCGAAGCCTGCCATGCTGGCTACATTCAGAATAAATGAAGGTGCATTTATTTCCAGCAGCGGCAGCAAGGTTAACGTAAGCGCCATTACCGATTCCAGGTTCAGCCGCACCATATAACGCAATGAATCTAATGGGAGTGTTAAATAATCATACTTGCCCCCGAGGCCGGCAACATTGCATAGCATTTTTAAACGGATGTTTCTGTCTGTACACCATATTGCTATTTCTGCAGCAGTATTTTCTAAGGCAAGATCTTTCACCAATATCTCTACATGAATGGGAAATGCTGTTTCCAGTTTATTTTTGGCTGCAACCAGGCTGTCCTTATTTCTTGCAATTAAAATAAGATTATAATTACGTTTTGCCAATGCAGCTGCTATGGAATAACCAATGCCTTTACTGCCACCGGCAATCAAGGCATATGGTAATGAATTATCTTGTTTCATATTAAATGAATTATCCAATACCTGAGCAGATACCACCCCGGCATTGGCATACATATGGCTAAATAAGATGGTGAAAAGCAATAATAAAATTTTCATACTTACTTATATTAAGTTAACCACAACCTGCAATTATTTTTAATTCTATGATAAAGCATTTGTAATCGTTAATAAAAAAACAGTTTCTTTAAGGGCATGAACACTGTGATCAATGCCTTCATGAAGTATAAGCACCTGTCCGCTGGATAAATTAACAGTTTGGTTATCAGTGATCAATTCAATTTCTCCTTCCAATACCTGAATATTTATCATCCCTTTTGCAGTATGCTTAACTATTTCGGAATCTTTGTGCAAAGCAATAAGTACCATTCGCATGATCATCGATTTGAAAACAGTAATGGCATTACGGTCACTTTTTTTCCATTGCTTCTCTTCTTTTATTTGTGAAATAAGTTTTTGAAGGTCAATGGTAACCAATGGCGCATCCAAAGTGCGGTCTCCCTGCGGACGATTACCGGTGGCCTCATTAAATTTTTCATCCATGATGTTTTATTTAAGTGGCGTTAATTATGATTTAAAAATTAACTACTTGCCTGTACTTGTATTTATTTTAAACTGGGCATTTATTTCTGCACTTATTGAAGAATATTCATTAGCCTTAAAAGGCAAAACTTCGTTGGTGGCCGGTGCTTTGCTTTCCTTTCGGGATGAAGAGCCAGGGTAACCAAAAAGTAGTATCACAGCAAATACCTGCAGTGTATATACCAGGCTTATTTTCTTTAATACTTTCATTTGCATTTTTCTTTTAATCTGCTTACACATGTAAGTTTTTAACTGAACTGAACAGCCCAAAAGCCTGTAATAGCCAGATGATAACCAGGATCACCACCACCACATTCAAAATGCTTTTGATCTTCCGGTCCATGGGGATGTAGGTATTAACCAGCCAGAGAATAACCCCGACTACAACCAGCACGAGTAAAATGGTAAGTATTGGCATAATCATTATATTTTAAAATGATAATAGCAAAGGTGGGGCCGTTTATGCTTTATAGTCTTATATAACTTTAGTAATAAATTGTATAATTCACATCTTAGTATAAGGCACGGAAAATATTGGCTGACTGTATGAATAAAAAGAATAAGAAAAAATATGGGTGCATTTAAAATAGTTGTTAGTAATTATAAAGGTGACACCTCCTGAGACAATTTTAACGGCACCCACAAATATGGCAACAACCTGAGCAGGTTTATTTTGGTTTATACTGTTAATTTATTTTTAAGAAAGACTTGAAATACTAAAATTCATTTCAGCTCTTGCCTGATTAAAAACAAGTTGAATACGCTTTATATGCCGGCTGATAATTTTGATTGAACACGCCTTATTACTAAGATGCTCCATTTCATATAGTACAGGGGCCAGTATGGTAATACCAAGAATGGCAAATGCCGATTTCATCTTGTGGGCAATATCGCTGATTGCAGGATAGTTTGTTTTTTCAAGTGCAATCTGCAGATTTGCCAGTTCTTCATTTATTTCTGAGAAAAAGATAACTACTAAATTACCGGCAGCTGTTTTATTGCCCCTGGTTATGCCATTCAGGTAATCCAGGTTACATACGTTGCAGGCTGTTTCCGGAGTAATTGAGCCGTTTTTTAAAACTGTTTCTGCCGTCGTATAATTTCTTTTTTCCGTAAATGTTATTGCTTTCATGCTACTTTTTTTTGTCTTTTGCTTCCAGATAAAATACAGGCTGCAGCTTTTTCTAACATATAATCCAGGTGAAATGGTTTAATAATGTAATCATCTGCTCCCTGTTCAAGAGCTTCCAGTTTGTTTATTTTTTCACAAAGGGTAGAACAGAAAATAAAAGGTATTTCGGAAGTGTATTCATTATTTAAAAGAAAATGCAAAACCTCCTGACCATCTATACCTGGCTTGGGCGTATCGCAAATGATCAGGTCGGGAATAAACCGTATGGCCATAGCAATTCCCTTTTTTTCGGTATTTGCAGAATGGATATGATAACCTTCTAATTCAAAATATTCGATCAAATTCGCAAGAATATCGGGATTGTGTACAATAAGCAGTATTGATTTCATTCTGGTATATTTTGCAGTTGTTGAATTAACGTTTTAAGAAAGTTCAAGGTAGGTATCGTGTACATGACAGGCATTACAGAATTTAAAGTATAAGTTACATTATTCACATACCGGTTTCTAAAGTAGTGTCTCAATTTGTAATGCTGTCAGGGTGAGCTTGTCGAACCCGGGGCTAATTAGAAAAGAGCCTCTTTTATTTATGAAACCGCCTTCGACAAGCTCAGGCTGACAATTCATTTAACCGGGTTGGTACAATCAGTATAAGAGAGGAGCTGTATTAGCTGGCCGGAATATAAATATCAAAGGTGGCACCTTTATTTAATTCGCCGGTTGCGGTAATATGGCCTTTGTGGTTTTCTACTATTTTTTTTACAATGGCAAGCCCAATTCCGGTACCTGCATATACATCTTTGCTGTGTAGTTTTTGAAACACACCAAAGATCCGTTCGCTGAAATGCGGTTCAAAGCCAATGCCGTTGTCTTTTACGGTGATATGACAAAAATATTTTTCGGGTGAAAGATGTACGTTATTTAATACACTGCCTTTTACAATGCTGCTGTTAATGGTGATGTGAGCCGGTATATCAGGCTTTGAAAATTTAAGTGCATTACTGATGAGGTTGTACATAAGCTGCCGAAACTGAAAAGCAATGATGTTGGCAGGGCACAGTTCGATTATTTCGATGGTTGCATGTTTTTCACGGATGGTGTCCCTCAGTTCGTTTTTTACTTCTTTTATAATAATACTGAGATCGGTTTTTTCAAATTGATGATCGGTGGTGTTAATGCGGGAGAATGCCAGCAGGTCATCAATGAGTTGTTGCATTCGGCCGGCGGCCATCTGCATGCGCTGAAAATTATATATACCCTTGTCTGATAAATTTTTACTTTCATTTTCGAGTATGATGGTTACAAAGGTTTGTATTTTACGCAGGGGCTCCTGCAGATCGTGACTCGATATATACGTGAATGCCAAAAGCTCTTTGTTGGCAATAATTAATTCGGCTGCCCTTTTTTCTTTTTCTTCGTTTTGAAACGCCAGTTCTTTGTTGGCAATTATCAATTCTGCCGCTCTTTTTTCTTTTTCTTCGTTTTGAAAGGCCAGCTCTTTGTTGGCAAGAATAAGCTCTGCCGCTCTTTTTTCTTTTTCTTCGTTTTGAAACGCCAGTTCTTTGTTGGCAATAATCAATTCTGCCGCCCGCTTTTCTTTCTCATCATTTTGAAAAGCCAGTTCTTTGTTGGCAATTCGTAAATCTTTTGCCCATTTTTGTTCTGTAACATCCCTGGCTGCTGCAAAAACGCCAAGAACATTTCCTTTATCATCTTTATAAACTGACGCATTATATAACACATCTGTTAAATTCCCGTTCTTATGTTTTATCGTTAGCGGATAATCTGACACAAAACCTTTTTCAAAAACCTGACGATAACCTTCCTGCGCTTTTTTTGGTTCTGTAAAATAATTTGAGAAATCCGTGTCTATCAAATTTTTCCGTGCAACACCGGTAACTTTTATTGATGCCTCATTAACATCTAAAATCTTTCCGGCGGCACTGATAGTAACAAGTGGGTCTAAACTTGCTTCAATCAAACTACGGGCATAGTTAGCAATGATTAACTCTGCTGCCCTCTTTTCTTTCTCTTCATTTTGAAAAGCCAGTTCTTTGTTGGCACTAATCAGCTCTGCAGCCCGTTTTTCTTTCTCTTTGTTTTGAAAAACAAGTTCTTTGTTAGCAATACTTAACTCTGCTGCCCTCTTTTCTTTCTCCTCGTTTTGAAAAGCCAGTTCTTTGTTGGCAATAATCAGCTCTGCAGCCCGCATTTCTTTTTCAATGTTTTGAAATGCCAATTCTTTGTTGGCAATGCCTAACTCGGCTGCCCGTTTTTCTTTTTCTTCATTTTGAAATGCAAGTTCTGTGTTGGCAATACTTAACTCTGCCGCCCGTTTTTCTTTTTCTTCGTTTTGAAAAATAAGTTCGGCATTGGCAATGCTTAACTCAGCCGCCCGTTTTTCTTTCTCTTCGTTTTGAAAAATAAGTTCGGCATTGGCAATGCTTAACTCTGCCGCCCGTTTTTCTTTTTCTTCGTTTTGAAAAATAAGTTTTTTATTGGCAATGCTTAACTTATCCTCATCCGTTTCTGTTATTTTACCCATTGCTTTTTTAATGCTTCTTTAATTGGTTAAACTGTTTTCTAAAGTAATTACAAAATTTTCTTTGGCGGGCTGTACCACTTTATTTTGCATGATAAGCGTAAGGGTATGTAAAATTATATTTTTAAATTGTATAAATTCCGAAGGCTTTCTTATAAAATACTGTGCCCCGTTATCGTAAAGCAGGTTCACTATCTCCTGCTCAAACGATGTGGAAAAAATAACCACCGGCAGGCCGTTTAGTTTTTTATTTTGTTTTATTTCTGCTAAACATTCGAAACCGTTTTTACGGGGCATATTCAGATCCAGAAACAGAATATGAGGTAGTTGGTTAGTGTCATTACCCAGTAAATGCATCAGCTGTTCTCCATCATGCACAGCAATAAAATTTGTAGCTGGCTGCAATCCGGCTATGGCCTCTTTGAAAAAAAGACAATCGTCGGTATCATCATCTGCAAGCAGTATATTCAGTTGTTTTAAATTCATTATTGAATTATTTATTCATTTTTGGTTCTCTGTTGTATTCTTTAGCTGGTGTTACTTTATTTAGCTAAGCATTTACTCTTTGTTTATTGGGCTGTTCGCTGTTTGATGCGTTAAGAATGTATTTTAACGGAGTGGGGGATGATGTTTTTTCGCCGGCAATAGGCAACGCATGGTTTATAACCTGCTTTAGTTGTGCAAAATCGCTGGGCTTGTGTATGTAAACATTCGATCCGCTTTTAAAAAGCATGTTTATTGTATCCCAGGAGTTGGATGTTGAAAACATAACCACCGCAAGGTCTTTCAGTTTTTTATTTTCTTTTATTTCTGCCAGGCATTCCAATCCGTTTTTAAGGGGCATATTAATGTCCAGAAAAAGTACATCGGGTAAATGTTCCGTATTTTTATCAAGGTAATCCATCAGTGCTGCACCGTCATGCACGGTTGCAAGGGTTGTTGATATGGGCAATTCTTCCAAAGCTGTTTC
>JANOGE010000142.1:0-23896 GCA_031414035.1 Chitinophagaceae bacterium
AACGTAACCGTTACTTCCAGCAAGTCATTACTGGAAATGAAAATAGACCGTAAAGTGTTTAATGTAGAAAAAAATCTTACCAGTATTGGAGGTACCGCCGTTGATGTTATGAAAAACGTTCCATCCGTTAATGTTGATATAGATGGCAATGTTACTTTACGCAACGCTGCTCCCCAGATATTTATTGATGGCAGGCCCACTACCCTCACATTGGACCAGATACCTGCTGATGAAATTGCCACTGTTGAAATTATTACCAACCCATCAGCCAAATTTGATGCCAGTGGCGGAGGTGCAGGAATATTAAACATTGTTTTAAAGAAAAACCGGAAAGCCGGATATAATGGTAACATCAATGCAAGCATTGATTCCAGGTTACGGCCAGGATTTGGAGGTGATATCAATATCAAACAAAGTAAAGTAAACTTTTTTGCCAGGGGAAGATTTGGTTTTAGAAAATCCTTAAGTGATGCAAGTACTGACCGGACTAACTTTTTAAGTGATGATACCACTTCACTTTTTTCACAAAACAGTAATCCTGAAAACAATGGATATATGGGTTTTGGAAGAGCCGGGATGGATTATTTTATTGATAACAGGAATACCATAACTATTGGAGGCACCTATGTTAAAGGAAATTTTAATACGGATGACTACATTAATATCGAAAGGGATACCTTTTATAATAAAACCCTCATAAACTCCGATTTCGGAAACCGGATCACTAATACATCATTTTCTTTCAGGAACATCGGAGCGAATATTAGTTATAAACACAATTTTGCAAAACCAAATAAAGAGTGGACAGCGGATGTCAACTATAACATGAGTAAAAATAGTAATTCCGGTAATTACTCCACCCAGTTTTTCAATTTAAATAACACTCCCAAAACACCTCCTGTGCTTGAACAATTTAATGGTGGTGGAACCACTAAATTTTTTACAGGCCAAACAGATTTTGTAAACCCTGTTTCTGATAAAATTAAAATAGAAATGGGGATGAGGGCAGCCATAAGAAATTTTTCCAGCGCTACCAATAATTTTGTACAGAATAGCAGCGGGCAGTTTATTAAATTACCTGCATTTAGTAATGAATACAAGTATTCTGACCAGGTGTATGCTGCGTACGGTACTTTTTCTCAAAAAATTAAAGACTTTTCCTATCAACTTGGATTACGGCTTGAAAGTTCAAAATATGACGGAGAACTGATCAGTACCGGTGAAAAATTTACAAACCGATATCCGCTCAGCTTGTTTCCAAGTTTGTTCATTACCTACAAACTGGATGATAAACAGGATATCCAGATAAATTATTCACGCAAAGTAAACAGGCCAAACTTTTTTCAGTTGATCCCATCTTATGATTATTCTGATCCGTTAAACATTTCAAAAGGCAATCCTGATCTGATACCTGAATTCACCAACGTGGCTGAGCTATCATACCAGAATCAAATTACCAAAATAACGAGTTTTTTAGCAACCGCCTATTTACGTAATACAAATAACCTTATTACCAACTATCAATACAGGGATCCGAATCTTGATTCGGTGATCGTAAGTACGTATGCCAATGCCAATAAAAGTTATAATATTGGTTTGGAATTAACAACAAAGACCAGGTTTACCAAATGGTGGGACTTTACCGTTAATCTAAACCTTTATAATTCCACTTTACAGGCAGGTGACATAACAGGAGGTGTCAGTAACTCGCAATTCAGTTATTTTGCAAAAACAAACAATACTTTTACCCTGCCTAAAAATTTCTCCATTCAATTATCAGGGGATTACCAGGCAAAAACAATATTGCCTCCAAGCAGCAGCGGCGGAGGTGGGAGAGGTGGAATGATGTTTGGCGGAACCCAGGTTGGTGCACAGGGATACATAAAACCGAACTTCGGTGTTGATATTGCCATTAAAAAAGATTTCATGAAAAACAAAGCAGCATCTCTTACCCTTCAGATGAATGATATTTTCAGAACCAAATTATTTGCAACGCATTCCGAATCGCAATATTTTGAGCAGGATAACGAACGCCGGAGGGACCCCCAGGTTTTACGACTTAATTTCAGCTATCGCTTTGGAAAAATTGATGTGTCGTTATTTAAAAAGAAAAGCATGAAAGGAGAAATGGAGAGTATGCAAAATGCATCGCAGGGAATGGGCAATTAAAAGTTTTATTACCCGATAAAAAAAGCCACTTTAACGGTGGCTTTTTTTATTGTACATATTCCCGGTTTTTTAATAAGGTAATTGGTCATTAACCGGCTTAAATTGGTTTTTTTAGCATTATTTTGCCGAAGCAAAAACTTTATATGAAGAAAATTAATTTTAAACAGGCACTCCCCCATTTGGTTGCGGTTATCATTTTTTTAGTATTGTCGGTACTTTTAACCAAACCTGCACTTGAAGGAAAAGCAGTACAGCAAAGCGACGTGATACAATGGAAGGCCATGGCACAGCAATCTTTCGAGTTCAAGGAAAAATATGGCTATTTCCCTAAATGGACCAACAGCATGATGAGTGGCATGCCCACCTATCAGATCGCATTGGGCCCCAAAGAACCCATGAATATTCACCTGCAATATGTTCAGAATATTTTGACATTAGGCTTTCCCAGGCCGGTATATTATTTATTCATAGCTGCACTTTGTTTTTATATTCTTTGCATTGTGATCGGTATCAACCCCTGGATAAGTATCCTGGGAGGAATTGGTTATGCTTATTGTTCCTACGACCCGGTATTAATTGCAGGGGGGCATGACAGCAAATTATTATCAATGGCCTATGCACCGGCAGTTCTGGCTGGCATTCAATTAATATTTAAACAAAAGTACTGGCTGGGAAGTGCTTTATTATTGGTTTCGGGTGTACTCCTTTTATGGGTGCTTCACCAGCAAATTGTTTATTATACTTTATTGATCGTTGTGTTTATGACCATTCCATTCATCATTAAATGCATTAAAGAAAAAACCATAAAACATTTAGCCATTTCAGCAATACTAAGCATAAGTATGGCAGCTATTATGGTTGGTACAGTAGCATTGATCTACTGGCCAACTTATGAATTCAGTAAAGAAACCATGCGTGGGGGTCGAAGTGAATTAACACAAAAAGATAAAAAAAATGCGACCAAAGGTGGCCTGGATAAAGATTATGCCTTTAACTGGAGCTATGGCAAGGCAGAAACAATGACCATGCTGGTACCTAATGCATTTGGCGCCAGTACAACCGAAGGGCTGGGTGAAGATTCAAAAGCCATACAGGTATTGCAGGAAAATGCAGCCACACTACCACAGGGTTTTGCCCAATATGCAGCTAATCGTTCGGGCATGTACTGGGGAGAATTACCCAGTACCCAGGGCACTGTTTATATGGGTGCTATCATATGTTTGCTTTTCTTATTTGGTGCATTCTTATCAAAAAGCGAACACAGGTGGTGGCTGGTAGCTATTACCGTTTTTGGAATCGTACTGGCATGGGGCAAAAATTTTGAAGCTGTTAATTATTTTCTATTTGATCACCTCCCCTTTTATAAAAAATTCAGGGCCCCATCAATGGCATTGGTCATACCACAACTCTCTGTTCCTTTATTAGCTTCCCTGTTTTTAAATGAATTTGTTTTATATACGGAAAAGGAAAAACTGCAGAAAATCTTAAAGAAATGTTTGTATATCACAGGTGGTACAGTTGCTGTTCTTGTGTTATTTTATTTCTTTTCTGATTTTTCAAATACGGCTACTGGTGAATTGCGTAAAGATTTCACCGGTAAATTACAAGGACAGAGTACCGATTTTATCAGAAGTTATTTCAGCGCCCTTAAAGCTGACAGGCAGGCATTTTATTTAAGTGATATGTGGCGCACCTTAGGATTTATTTTGGTGGGCTTTGCTGCCATCTTCTTTTATGCAAGAAAACTGATAAAGCCCGCTATATTATATGCCTTACTCATCATTTTCTGCAGCATTGATCTGTTTGGCGTAAGCAGAAGATATATAAAAGAAGAAAATTTTGTTGAACCTGCCGACCTGGAATCAAGCTATGCCGATACTCGGGCCGACCTTCAGCTGAAAGCGGATACCGGCTATTACCGGGTAATAAACCTTGCTTTCCCGGATGGCAACGGTTACAGCTTTGATATTGGCAATTCGTTTAACGACGCCATTGCATCATATAAACATAATACCATTAGCGGTTACAGTCCTGCCAAGCTGGGCCTTTACCAGGACCTTATTGAAAGACAGATCTATAAGAACTTACAGGCATGGGCTACTAACCAGATGGCTAAAGACAGTTTCCCGGTTTTGAACATGTTGAACATGAAATATGCAATTGTTCCGGATCAAAGAGACCCTAAACAAACTCAGGCAATACCCAACATGTTTGCCTTGGGCAACTGCTGGCTGGTTAAGGAAGTAAAATTTGTAAAGAATGCTGATGAGGAAATGAATGCTTTGAATTCTTTTGACCCTTTGCAGGTTGCTTTTGTTGATGAAAAATATAAAACAGCAGTCCCCTTCTCCCCTGTTTACGATTCCACTGCATACATCAAATTAACAGAGAATAAGAATGATGAAATAAAGTATGAATTTAATGCTGCCACTAACCAGTTTGCGGTATTCAGCGAAATCTATTATCCGCATGGATGGGAGGCTTATATTGATGGAAAGAAAACACCCTATTGCAAAACCAATTATGCTTTAAGAGGACTTGCGATACCGGCAGGCAGGCATAAAATTGAATTTATTTTTGATCCTGCATCATTCAGGGTTGGTGAACAAATAGCCCGTTACACGAATATATTTTCAGTGTTGTTTGTATTGTTTTGCCTTTTCATGGTTTGGAAAACCAGCAATAAAACAACAGAAGATAAAAAAGAGGGATAAATCCATTGCATACCCATCAGAACCATAAATTTATTGAACCTTGTGATGATATGGCCCGGTTAATAAATGATAAGGCCAACCTTTTGTATCAAAAATTGGTAGTACTGGATATCAGCGATACGGAGATTGATGAGTTTGGCAAATATTATTTTAACCATCATCATGGCGGCAACCGTTTGTTTTTTTCTGTACAGAGCAGTGCTGATATCATTTTCCGGTCGGTTAAAAAAATGGACAGGAGTATTTCTGAAATAACGTTTATGGATTATGGTGCCGGCCTGGGAACGCTTTTTTTGCTGGCTGGCACCGTTGGTTTTAAACAGGTTTATTTCAATGACTATTTTCCTCAATGGGCCGAATATGCAAAGATCATTTGCCGTAAACTGGATATCCCCATGACCGGTTATATAACCGGAGATATTGATGCCCTGATTGACCATGGAAAAAAGAACAACCTGTCATTCGATATTGTGGCATCCCGGAATGTAATTGAACACATTTATGACCTTGGAAATTTCTATTCGAAGCTTTTTCAATCTAACCTTACCCGTGTTTGTTATGCCACTACTACTGCCAATTATCACAATATAGCCATGCGGCTGAAACATTACTGGTATCATAATAAGGTGGAGAAGGCTACCTATAAAAAACAAAGGGAAGAATATATAAAAGAATCAGTACCCGGAATCCCCTCAAAAGATTTAGGGGAATTGGTAACACTTACCAGGGGAAGGGCATTTGCAGACTTTACCAATACTATTGACGGGTATTTAAATATAAAGCCGGTACCGGCCGTTGAATATTTAGGCACCAACACCTGCGATTGCAGAACCGGAGTATGGGCAGAACATCTAATTACCAAAAAGAATTATTTTGACATAATACAACATGCCGGTTTTACATCAGAATATACAGCCGGCTTTTGGGATACCCATTATAAATACACGATCGTAAATTTAATTACCGGGTTCCTGAACAGAATTATTATAATTTCAGGTAAAAAAGGATATTGGTTTGCTCCTTTTGTCAATGTAGTTGCCATTTCTCCCTCAGGGCCCGGTGGGCAGGTCTCTTTGAATAAAAAATAATAATGAACAAAGCCGTAAAAATATTAAGTCTTGTTTCGTACAAATTTTTACCGCCGGATATGGGCGGTCAGAAAGGTATTGCTTTTTTTAACCGGTTTTTAAGCAAAAACATAGATCTGCATTGTATTACTATAAAAGAGAACAGCCCATGCGATTCGGAAGGATACCCCATTCAGAATATTTTAAGTAACAGCCGGCTGCGGTATATCAACCCCTTTTATTTTTTTACACTCAGCCGTATTATCCGTGAAAACAAAATAACACATCTCATCATTGAACATCCTTATTATGGATGGTTGGGCACTTTATTAAAATGGTTTTGTAAACCTGATGGCTATCGGGTCAAATTAATTGTACACTCCCATAATATCGAATCACTTCGTTTTAAAAGCATGGGCAAATGGTGGTGGGGTATTTTATGGCACTACGAAAAATTTGCACACAGAAATGGCGATCTTAATTTTTTTATCCATGATGAAGACAGACGTTATGCTATTGAGAAATTTAAACTCGTTCCCGGACAATGTATAACCGTTACGTATGGTTTTGAATACAGCCATGTTCCCTCAAAGGAAGAAAAAAAAGGGGCCAAACAATTAATCTGTAAAACACACCATATTGCTGAATCAGATACAATATTACTCTTTAACGGAACACTTGGCTATAAACCCAACCTGGATGCGGTTGACAGCATTCTTGAAAAAATAAATCCCGTTCTTTTAACCAATAAAGATTTTACCTACAAGATCATCATTTGCGGAAATAAACTTCCCGCCGGATACAAAGGACTCATAGGCTACAGTGATAAAAATATTATTTATGCCGGTTTTGTAGATGACATCAACCTTTATTTCAAAGGGGCCGATATTTTTATTAACCCGGTAATTGATGGCGGAGGGATCAAAACAAAACTGGTAGAAGCATTGGGATACAACCTTTCTGTAATAAGTACAAAGAGCGGTTCCATTGGTATCCCAACAGAAGTTACCGGCTACAAACTGAAAATTATTGAAGACGGAGATTGTTCAGCATTTGCGCATCAGGTAATGATAATAAATAAGGATACTACAACTCCTCCTGAATTTTTTGCACATTTTTACTGGGGAAATATTGCTGCAAAGGCAGGAATGGCGATTGAGCAGAGCTGATCAGGCCAGGTTTTTATACGCATCTTTACAGCAGAAAATAGTATTGATGTACGTATCTGCATAAACAAAATATCCATTCTCCTTAAAAAACGTACCAATATCATTTTTTTTGAACTCCTTGTTACCTGCCCTAAATCCCAAAGTCTCCAGACAAAAGACCTCTGGCCTGTATTTAGTGAAATTTATTGTTTTCACAATTTCCAGATCAAGACCTTCCACATCAACCGATATAAGATTTGGGTGAGCCGAAAAATATTCTTCCAAGATCTCATTAATATCAATAAGCCGCATGCTAATAACCTGTTCTGGTTTATGCCTTCCGATTTCTTCATTTCCGGTATGTTCCCAAAATTCCGCTTCTACTTTGGAAAAGGTATTCAACCCGTGAAATTTTTCCGGGAAAATATAAAAATCAGCTACTTTTTTTTCATCAAAAGCAACACCTGCATTGATACAGGTGTCTTTCTTTCTTTTTCGTAACAGCCTTTTATACATTACCGGATTGGGTTCTACACAGACTCCCCTGCTACCACTGCTATATAGCCTGTATGTATTATTTAACGATACAGGATCATTAGCACCAATATCAAGGTAAGTTGGATTTAATATTTGCAGGCGCCTGAATAAATCACTAATAATTATATCTTCGCCACTTTGTGAATAGCTTCTCCTTACATAAGGGAAAAAGGAACCAACAAGTACTTTTTTCAGTTTACTTATTACCGGAAGTTTCATAAAGGAAAATTTTATAACTAGTTGGCGAAGATACATAAACAGGGCTTTTACCATTACATATTGTCATTATTGCTTTCCCTTTTATAGTTCGCATCTTTAAAAACCGACTAAAATTTTATAATGAAGAAAGTGATCAGGGATTTCTTTAACAGGTTTGGGTATGATATTGTAAAAACCGGCATCCCATATTTTAAGAAAACCAAAAGAGACAGTTCGGTCTTAGTTGGTAAATACCATATAGTGATGCCCGGTAACAATTTACAATTAGGTAACTATAAAATTTATCCTGACCTGAACAGTCAGCTTGGACGGCTGGCTGCGGTGATCTTTAAAAAATATCCGGGCATGACAGCTATTGATGTTGGTGCCAATGTTGGAGATACTATAGCTGTTCTGAAATCGGAAATTAATATCCCTGTAATAGCCGTTGAAGGCGATGATGTTTGTTTTGAATTTCTGAAAAAGAATATTCAGCAGTTTCAGGATATTTCAATTGTAAAAAGTTACCTGGGCGAGAAAACTGAAAGTGTAAGCGTAAACCTGCGGGATGCAGGATGGAACACTACCATCATTCCGGGGGAAGCCGGCAACAGGCAAATTTCTCTAAGTACTTTGGATGATATTATTAATGCAGGGGGTTTTGCCGGCCGCCAGCTCAAATTATTAAAAATTGATGTGGAAGGTTTTGACACGATCGTACTGAGGGGAGCATCTGAACTGATCCGGGTACATAAGCCGGTATTATTTTTTGAGTATAACCGGAAAACCATGAAAGTGATAAATGAAGACGGACTTTCCACCATACTTTCTTTTGAAAAATCGGGATATCATAAAATTATTTTCTTTGATCACAAAGGGAATCTTGTTCTGGCTACGGATATGCAAAACAATGAAGTGATCGCTTATATGCACAATTATATATCTTCAGAAAAAAATCTTTTGGCTTATTATGATATCTGTATATTTCATGAAGATGATGAAGAATTAAGTGAGGACTTTTTAGCCGGAGAGAGAAAATATTTGTAATCAGAATTATAAAACAGGAAATACATAATTTATTAGCAAGATGAAAAAATTGATCATCCAACTTTTATCAAAAGCAGGGTACCAGGTTATTAATAAATCCAAGATAAACTTTTCTGTAAGTGATTATCAATATGAATTGATAACGCCCTATGCTAATTATGCCCCATGGCTGAAGGATACTGAATTTCAGGATATTTATAAAAAAATAAAAGATCATACCCTGGTTGATATGTACCGGTGCTATGAATTATGGCAACTGACCGGGATAGTTCATACACTGAATGATGCGGCCAGTTTCCTTGAAGTTGGTGTCTGGAGAGGGGGAACAGCAGGTATAATAGGTAAAAAATTAGCTTTATTGAATTCCCGGTCACCTTTATACCTGGCAGATACCTTCACCGGAATAGTGAAAGCTACAGATAAAGATGCATTTTATAATGGAGGAGAGCATGCTGACACTACGTTTGAAACCGTCGACACTTTAATGAAAGGCATCTACGGCAATTACAAAATATTAACCGGAATATTTCCTAATGACACCGCCATAAAGATTGGCACTGATGAAAGATTTGGGCTTTGCCACATTGATGTTGATGTTTACCAATCGGCAAAAGAGATAGTGGATTGGGTTTGGGAAAGGTTGATCATAGGAGGAATGATCATTTTTGATGATTATGGCTTTCATACCACTACCGGCGTTACCAGGTATGTAAACGAACAGAAAAACATGGCAGACAGAGTAATTATCTATAACTTAAATGGACATGCCATAATCATTAAAGTTAAGTAAGTGATCATTACCATTATTTCAGTGTTGATTTAGCTGTTTCACAATTTTTTCAAATTGCGGCTGATAACAAAAATCATATGCATCCCTGCCTTCAGGTATCACATTAGGGCATTCAAAATACACTTCCAGTACCCGCTTAACCTTTAATGCTTCGGCTACCGCAAATGGGAACGACTGGTTTCCGATAAAAAATTTACAACCGGCGATCACTTTTGCCAACTCCAGGAAATTATTCACCGCTTTATATGTTAATGCCGGAATTTGTTTTTTTAAATCTTCATATTCCTCTTTCAGACCAACAAAACTGATGTTGTGATATTTTTCTAGAAAAGCATAAGTAATACCCGGAGCCCTGTACCTGAAACTTCTTGCAATTACGATCTCATCATTAAATGCATCATTTGCTTTAACCGTAAGCCAGGGTTTTCCCAGGTCTGCACTAATGCCGTAGGTTTGAAAATACCAGCGGCAGATATGTCCTTTGTTATAATCGAACGGGTATTTCCTGAAATAGTCAAGGTCAACATCGATACGTTGATTGGTGAGTATATCGCAGGTTGCAAATCCGGGTTGAGATAAAAGTAATGGTGCCAGCATCTCAACACTTTTATCTGTCAATATCTTGTCTTTATTCCCGTGTTTCATGCTCTTTTTGTAAAGAGACTGTTGGTTAATAAGCAAATGCAGGTGTATCTTTCTTCCCTTTGCAAGTGCCTGCATAGTGGGTATTGCGTAAATAATGTCTCCAATCAACCCAAAATGTTTAAAATGTATTGCATCTTCCTCCAGTACCGGGTTAAGTTCGGGAACCACCACTTTTTCAAGTGCGCTGACATAAATATGCTTAACCCCTGACTTAAAAATGGCCGTATAAATCCGTTGAAATATGTTCATGCTCAATATGTCATTTAACAATGGTATCAAAATTAAAAGAATTTATAGTGAAACCCTTCAATCTTTTACCCCGCTGAAGTTGAATTTAGTAAATGCCTTTATGTTTAAACTAAATTTGGTTACTTTGCCCCTGATCAATATCAAATCAATAAATGTTCAGGAAGATAAATTTACTGGCCTATTACCTGTTCAAATACCCGGTTTATAAAATAATGCTGGGTAAAATAGGGGCATCTTCCCGTTTGATAAGTACAAAAGTTGATGGGCATAAACGGATCTTTATAGGCACCAAAGTTTATATCAATGATAAGGGCTGGCTGGCCTGTGCTCCGCTGACCGGTGATGTAAATGCAAGGCTTACGATCGGAGATGGTACGTACATCGGCAGGTTTTGCCATATCTATTCCACTTCTAAAATGGAGATCGGCAAAAAAGTATTGATGGCCGATAAGGTTTACATTAGCGATAACCAGCACAGCTATGAAAATATTGAGATGGCGGTTATTGATCAGCCAATTAAACAAACAAACCCCGTGATCATTGGAGATGGAGCCTGGCTTGGCGAGAATGTTTGTATTATTGGAGCATGTGTTGGCCGAAATAGTGTAATTGGCGCTAATTCAATTGTAACAAAAGACATTCCGGATTATTGCGTTGCACTCGGGTCGCCTGCAATTATAATCAAGAGGTATAATTTTGATACCAAACAATGGCAAAAAACGGATAAAGATGGAAATTTTGTCTGAAAAAAATCATGCGTAATATATTAATAAGCGGCGGTGCAGGATTCATTGGTTCAAACCTGGCATTAAAACTCCTGGAGAAAGGATATGCCGTAACCATACTGGATAACCTGTCGGAACAGGTACATGGCAATGAACCGGAAAAAACCTCTCCGCTTTATATTTCAATTAAAGACAAGGTGAATTTCATAAATGGATCCGTTACTTCAGCTGATGACTGGAACAAAGCCATTGATGACAATGAGGTCATTGTACATCTTGCTGCGGAGACGGGAACAGGTCAATCCATGTACCAGATAAAAAAATATACAGATGTTAATGTTGGCGGCACCGCCCTTATGCTGGATATACTGGCCAACAAAAAAACCAAAGTAAAAAAAATAGTGGTGGCTTCGTCAAGGGCAATTTATGGCGAAGGGAAATATTTATCAACAGAAAGAGGCACTGTTTATCCGGGCCACCGTTTGGCAAAGGATATGGATGCCGGAAATTTTGAAGTAAGCTACCCGGGTACAACGGAACCCCTTCAGCTGGTTGCCACTGATGAAGATTCAAAGATCCATCCTTCATCGGTATATGGTATCACCAAACAAAATCAGGAACAGATGGTAATGACGGTTTGTCCCTCCATTGGCATTGCCCCCCTAGCTTTCCGTTACCAGAATGTATATGGACCGGGTCAATCGTTGAGCAATCCATATACCGGCATACTTTCTATTTTTTCTACCCTCATAAAAAACAATAAGCCCATCCATATTTTTGAAGACGGAAAAGAGAGCCGTGATTTTGTCTATATTGATGATGTAGTGAACGCAACGGTTTTTGGTATTGAAAAAGAGGAAGCCAATGGCGAGATATGTAATGTTGGGTCAGGCCTGGCGATCACCGTTTTGGAAGTGGCAAACCGGTTGGTAGAATTGTACAGGTCAACTGTTCCTATACAGGTAACAGGCAACTACAGGTTGGGAGATATCCGCCATAATTTTGCGGATAACCGTAAAATAGAAAGACTCCTTTCTTTTAAACCGGAACACGATTTTAAAACAGGATTGGAAAAATTTACCAATTGGGTGAACAGCCAGCAGATCCAAAACAGCACCTATGATGCTTCTGTAAACGAAATGAGATCAAAAGGACTTTTGAAATAATGACTATGGCAAAAATAGGTTTGGTTACCGTTCTTTTTAAAAGCGATAATGTGTTGCCCGGTTTTTTTAAAAGCATTGCAAAGCAAACCCATAAAGATTATATACTTTATCTGGTGGATAACTCCCCTTCTCCGCCGTCGGATAAAATTATTGATGACAGCCTTACTCAACATATAATTACCCGGTACCATCATATCAAAAACAACCAAAATGTGGGAGTGGCAGAAGGAAATAATATTGGTATCAGGCAGGCACTGGCCGACGCCTGCAGCCATATTATTTTACTGAATAACGATATTGAACTGGAACAGGATTTTGTTTTCAGCCATATGCTTGCTCTTTGTGAAGGGGGTGAAAAAATAATTGTTCCCAGGATATTTTATTACAATTCCCGTAAACTGTGGATGGCTGGTGGTACCATGAACAGGTGGCGGGCCCTGGGTATTCACTTTGGTGATGGAAAGGATGATGCTCCTGAATACCAAATTTCAAAATATATAACCTATGCCCCCACCTGTTTCATGCTGGTTGAAAGCAGTGTTTTTAAAACAGTTGGGTTAATGGATGAAAAATACTTTGCGTATTATGATGATACGGATTTTGTTTTCAGGGCAATAAAGGCCGGGTATAAAATGTTTTACGAACCTGCCCTCACCGTTTTACACAAGGTTTCTTCTTCAACAGGTGGTGATTCTACCTTCTATGTGTATTATTCGAACCGCAATAAAATTTATTTCATCCGTAAGAACCTGAAAGGTTTTGTAAAATACGTTGCTCTGCTATACACGCTCTTCACAAGAATATTTTATTATATCAGATTTGATAATGCACAAAGAAAAAAACTGGTGCAGGCATTAAAAGATGGATTTAAAATACGGGTTTAAGTCCGGGCCCGGTCACTTACGGCCGGCTCACTTTTCTAAAAAAAAGGTTCACCGCCTTTAGCATATCTTCCGTCAATCTGAATTTAATAAAATCAGTATAATACGTTTTCAGATCAAATACGGCATCGGGGTTTTGGGCTATTACTTCATCCAGGTGATCATAACCATAGGCATTTGCTTCACTAAATTCCCCGATAAAAGAGGGTGGCAGTTTCTTATTACTGATCCAGGCAGCAAAAACAAAAGGAAGTCCCGTCATTTCTTTCCAGGCAGAACCAAGATCATAGGTATATGTTGATCTTAACCTTTGCGTCAATGCACGGTCACCAATCACTAAACCGGCCGTTGTACCTTTAATATCCTTTTCATAATTACCGGAACCCGCAATTAATTGTGGCGATATCTTCCAATGTTCCAGCAACAATATCTTTAAAAGTTCTACCGAGGTTTTGCTTTGGTAATCCAGTAAAATAGTTTCGATCTGCTGTAACGGTACTTCACTAAACAAACAAACACTGGCCACTTCACCATCACAGGCAATACCGTAATCTGAAACAATATGGTGCTCCTTTAAAAAAGGAATTATGGCTACCGGAACAAGGCCAATATCAATTTTATCATTTATCAACAGAGAAGCTATATTGGCAGGATAATCAATCAGCAGTTCAATGTGCCCCTTCATTTTTCCCTGCTCAAATCCATAGATCAAAGGTTTGGTATTTAAATAACTAACCGCTCCTACCCTTATCTTCTGTGTCAATTAATGTATTTTTGCCGCAAATGTACAGCAACCCCATGGATTTAAATCAACTTACCGCCATATCCCCGATCGACGGTCGTTACCGTAACCAAACCCAACCGTTAGATGAATATTTCAGTGAGTACGCCCTCATTAAATACCGTGTACTGATAGAGGTTGAATATTTTTTGTTTTTGGCAGAAAAGAAATTTTTTAAATTGGATGGAAAAACAAAACAGCAGTTGCAAAAGCAGGTAAATGAGTTTTCACTAACCGATGCAGAAGAAATTAAGAAAACAGAATTGATAACCAATCATGATGTGAAAGCGGTTGAGTATTTTGTAAAGAATGTTTTGGATAAATGCAATGCCGGGCATGTAAAAGAATGGGTACATTTTGGATTAACCTCACAGGATATTAATAACACAGCTATTCCTCTTCTTTGGAAGAATAGTATTGAACTTGAATATTTACCTGCTGTTATCAACCTGCAACATGCCATTGGTAAAATGGCCCTTGCCTGGAAAGACATTCCCATGCTGGCAAGAACTCACGGGCAGCCGGCAAGCCCTACAAGACTTGGAAAAGAGATGATGGTATTTGTGGAGAGGCTGGAAAACCAGATACAACTCTTCAGTTACATTCCTTTTACCGCAAAGTTTGGCGGTGCTACCGGAAATTTTAATGCTCACCATGTATCTCATCCAAAATACAACTGGGTAAAGTTTGCCAATGACTTTACCGAAAATAAACTGGGTTTACAAAGACAACAATACACTACCCAGATTGAACATTATGATACATTGGCTGCACATTTTGATGCTGTTAAACGGATCAATACGATCTTCATTGATTTTTGCAGGGATATGTGGACCTATATCAGCATGGATTATTTTAAACAACAAACCAAAAAAGGGGAAATTGGCAGCAGCGCCATGCCGCATAAAGTAAATCCCATAGATTTTGAAAATGCCGAAGGCAACCTTGGTATTGCAAATGCCTTACTGGAGCATCTTTCAGCTAACCTCCCCGTTTCAAGATTGCAGAGAGACCTGACCGATTCAACGGTACTGAGAAATATTGGCGTACCCATGGCACATACCATACTGGCCATTAAGTCGGCAGAAAAAGGGATCCGTAAACTGGTTTTAAATGAATCCAAAATAAAAGCTGACCTTGACAATAACTGGGCGGTGGTTGCAGAAGCCATTCAAACCATATTAAGGAGAGAAAATTATCCAAACCCTTATGAAGCGCTGAAAACACTGACAAGAGGAAATCACGCTATTGATAAAGTGGCCATTCATCACTTCATTTCTTCTTTAAAAATTTCTGCAGCTTTAAAGAAAGAATTAAAAGCTATTACTCCTTTTAATTACATAGGAATTTAATAGCTGGTAATTTTATAAATTATTTATGAAAAGATTATTCTTTTGTATTTTATTTTCCTCAAATATATGCGTTGCCCAGGTAAACCTTAAAGAAGGTTTACAGGCTTATTATCCTTTTAGTGGTAATGCCAACGACGAAAGTGGCAATAATAATAACCCGGTTATTAATAATGCTACTATAACCGCTGACAGGTTTGGAAATCCTAAAAGTGCCTGGCATTTTAATGGCATTTATCAATATATCCGTATTCCAAACAGCCCATCTCTGAATTTCGGTAACCAGATCACCTTATCTGCCTGGGTAAGGCCAACAGGTTTTTATTATGATATCTGCCATGCCAGCCAGGTAATAAGTAAGGGAGGAGGAAATTATAACCCCGGTAATTATGCCATCCGCTATGATGATGCCTTATACTCTGCCGGCAAGGGTTGCAATGGCGCAATCGTTGACAGCCTGCATCAGAATTTCAGGGGTACGGGAACCATATTAACCCCCTATACCGATTATATCATTAAAAATAAGTGGTACCATGTTCTCTATACCAATGATGGTACTAATGCAAAGCTCTATGTAGACTGTATGTTGAAATACGCTGTTGTTTTCCCTGAAACGTTTACCAATAACGAGGACCTGTTTTTTGGCAAGTCGGATGATGACATTTTTCCTTTCTGGTTAAATGGCGACCTGGACGATATAAGAATCTATAACAGGGCATTGAATACGGATGAAATAACTGCACTATGCATTGAAAAGCCAGCCGTTAAAAAAATCATTGAGCCTGTTGCAGAGAACCCATTAATTAAAGATGTCCCATTAGAAAAACGCAGTAATGACCTGATCCGGCAAATAACCGTAGAGCATGATTCCATCAGTGTTACTTTATATGACAATGGTGACATTGACGGCGACAGTATCACACTGATCTATAATGATAAGATACTTACCACGCACCAACGGCTCACTGATAAGCCTTTGACCTTTATCATTAAAATTGAACGGGGCAGCAACAGCCGCAATGAATTGGTGATGTATGCAGAGAACCTCGGCAGCATTCCACCCAATACGGCCTTGATGATTATCAATGATGGAGATAAAAGATATGAGCTTAATGTGAACAGTACTAAAAAGAGTAATGGAGCAGTATCTTTTATATTGAGGGAATGATAATTTATTAATTTGAAGATTTGGTTATTTGGTGATGCGCAATCTTCAAATCTCCAAATTGGATCATTTTCAAATCTATTTGTGTATCTCACTCGTAAAATGAAATTCTATATCCGGGTTGTTCTTTATTTCTGTATTTAAAAACCATTCACTTTGTGCCAGGTAAACCAGGTGGTTATCTTTATCGGCAGCAATATTGGCCTGTTTATATTTAATGAAATCATCTAATTTTTTAGGGTCTTTTCCGGTTAACCAGCAGGCCTTATAAAAAGGCAGGTTATTCATCTGTACCGATGCCCCATACTCCTGTAAAAGGCGGTATTGTATCACTTCAAACTGTAATTCGCCCACACAACCGATGATCTTTTTATTTCCACCAAACTGGGTAAACAATTGAGCTACCCCTTCATCTGTAAGTTGTAATAAACCCTTCTCCAATTGCTTGGTTTTCATAGGATCTTTGTTAATTACTTCTTTAAATATTTCAGGTGAAAAACTGGGTATGCCGGTAAAGTAAAAATCTTCTCCCTCGGTCATGGTATCCCCTATTTTAAAGTTCCCGGTATCAAATAAACCAACTACATCACCGGGATAAGCTTCTTCGATCACATCTTTTTGCCGGGCCAGAAAACTATAAGGATTATTGAACCTAAGGTCCTTGTTCATACGCACATGATGGTAATAGGTATTGCGTTCAAACTTTCCGCTGCACACCCTTAAAAAAGCGATACGGTCCCGGTGTTTTGGATCAAGGTTGGCATGTATCTTAAAAATGAATCCGCTGAATGTATCTTCACCGGGTTTTATATCCCTGGTGGTAGTATGCCTTGGTCTTGGTGTGGGGGCTATACGGATAAAGGTATCCAGCATTTCTTTTACCCCAAAATTATTAACGGCACTTCCAAAAAATACCGGTGCGGTTTTGCCGCTCAGGTAACCGGCATCACTTAATTCGCCATATACCCCATCTATCAATTCCACATCTTCTCTTAATGTATGAGCATCCTTCTCCCCTATCTTCTTAACTAAAAGTTCATCCTGAAGGTCATTTATCTCTACTACATCTTCATCATTGGCTTTGGTACCTGCAGCAAACAATATCAAACTTTTCTTATGCAGGTCATAAACGCCTTTAAAATCTTTACCGCTATTGATCGGTATGGTCATCGGGTGCAACTGGATCTTTAATTCATTTTCAATTTCTTCCAAAAGATCAAAACGGTTCTTTCCATCCCTGTCCATTTTATTAATAAACACGATCACCGGTGTATTACGCATGGCAATTACTTCCATCAGTCGCCTTGTCTGCGCTTCCACCCCGTTCACACTGTCAATGACGAGAACCACACTGTCTACAGCCGTTAACGTTCTGTACGTATCTTCTGCAAAATCCTTATGCCCCGGTGTATCCAGTAAATTAATAAGGTGCCCGGCATACTCAAAGGTCATAACACTGGTGGCCACACTGATACCCCGCTGGCGTTCGATCTCCATAAAATCGCTGGTAGCATGTTTTTTAATTTTATTGCTTTTTACAGCACCTGCAGTCTGTATGGCACCGCCAAATAACAGGAATTTTTCTGTAAGTGTTGTTTTACCGGCATCCGGGTGAGAAATGATGGCAAATGTTTTGCGTTTTTCTATTTCGTTGATGTATTTCATAAGACCTCACCCTGGAATTCTTCGCCAGCTTGCCGAGAAGAAGGATGTTTGAGTTTAGTTTAATTAAATTTCGTTTATTACAGGGATTGTCTGTAACCGGTTGCTTATACTTTTTTGCGCCGCAAAGGTAAGGTTTGAAAGACAAAAAAAGTCTGAACTAAATGCTGCCCCATTCGCTTAGATTAAAGGGCACAATGGGTATGTCGTACAAGTGAGTGACACAACAATGTTCAACAAAAAACAAAAAGCCCGCTCAAAAAATAATAAATTTCGTTCTTCGCAATGATCTCCTCCATTTCCTCCCCCCTGGGGGGAGATAGAGGGGGCCGTTCATACATTTTCATCCATAAATTACCCGGCATCCCGTAATTTTGAGTGATGGCTAAATCGCTTAATATTATCCGAAATTCCTTAAAGCTAACTTTACAGGAACTGAAAGTAAATAAACTGCGTACAGCACTCAGCCTTACGGGTGTGGCATTTGGTATCTTCTGTATCATTGGAGTGCTGGCTACTGTTAACAGCCTTGAACGTAATATTCAAAAAGAAGTAAAAAGCCTGGGCACCAATACCATCTATATTGATAAATGGGATTATAGCGGCGGCCCCGACCAGCCTATCTGGAAGTTCAGGTCCAGGCCAACACCCAAGTATGAAGAAGCGGCTATGATCAAGCAACGTGCCGTGCTGCTGGATGAAATTTCATTTTTAATGCAAACCGGCAGCAGTATATCTTATAAAGATGACCTGATACAAAATGCCAGTGTATATGGCGTTGTTGAGGCACAAATGGAGATACAGCCATTGAGTTTTGAACAGGGCCGTTTTTTTTCTACCAGTGAATTTATGGCCGGCACTAATGTTTGTTTGATCGGGTTTACCAATGCCGAAACATTATTTGGTACAACCGAAAGGGCATTGGGCAAACAAATTGATGTAAAAGGAAAAAAGGCCACCATCGTTGGTGTAATTAAAAAAGAAGGAACGAATTTTATTGGCTGGAATTATGATAACTGTATTATGATACCTTATTTATTCTGTAAGCAGATATTTGAAGAAAACTTTGCCAATCCTATTTTAATTGCAAAAGGTAAAGAAGGTGTTTCCCCATCAGCATTAATGGATGAACTGAAAGGTATAATGCGGCAGATAAGGCGTTTAAGCCCCACACAGGAAGATAATTTTTCACTGAACAGTGTGGAAGCATTCAGCAAAGCCATTACCGGATTCTTCAGTGTTTTAAATATTGTTGGTGGAATCATTGGCGGCATCAGCCTGATAGTAGGTTTGTTTGGAATTGCCAATATCATGTTTGTTACTGTTAAAGAACGTACGGCAGTCATCGGTTTAAAAAAAGCCATTGGTGCCAAAAAAAGCAGTATTCTTTTTGAATTTTTAATGGAGGCCATAATACTGTGCCTGATCGGAGGATCTATAGGTTTATTTTTTGTGTACATCGGCACCATAATATCTTCAAAGGCAATCGATTTCCCGATCTATATTTCCATCCCCATGCTGATTGTAACGATCACCATCTGCCTTGTGGTAGGCATCATTGCAGGTATCTTCCCGGCATCAAGAGCAGCCAAAATGGACCCGGTGGCAGCCATACGCTCAAAATAATTTATATTGCTGAATGTTGAATTACTTTTGCATGATTCAGTTCTTCATTTAAAATTTAACATTCAACATTTATTACAACTATTCTCGCCATAGAATCTTCCTGCGATGAAACCTCCGCATCCGTTTGTGTAGATGGAAAAATTTTATCGAATATCGTTGCCAATCAAACCGTTCATGAACAGTTTGGTGGCGTGGTACCCGAACTGGCAAGCCGGGCCCATATGCAGAATATTGTACCGGTTGTGGACACAGCTTTGCAAATTGCCAATTGCGAATTATCATCAATTGATGCCATTGCCTTTACACAAGCGCCCGGACTTATAGGCTCTCTGCTGGTAGGCACTCAATTTGCAAAATCACTTTCACTGGCACTGGATAAACCACTTATAGCTGTTCATCATATGCAGGCTCATGTGCTGGCCAATTTAATAGCAGAAAAAAAACCATCCTTCCCTTTTTTATGTTTAACCGTCAGCGGTGGCCATACACAAATTGTTCGTTGCGATTCGCCCACACAATTGAAAGTAATTGGTGAAACCATTGATGATGCGGCCGGAGAAGCTTTTGATAAAACGGCAAAGATGCTGGGGTTACCGTATCCCGGCGGACCATTGATTGATAAATATGCAGCGCTGGGAAATGCAAAGCGGTTTACATTTCCGGAGCCGCAGATACCGGGTTTGGATTTCAGCTTCTCGGGCCTTAAAACATCCATACTCTATTTTTTAAAGAATGCAGGAGCCAGTAATTTATTTAAAGAGGAATTTTCAGCAGATGAACCAGCCCGGAAAAAATTTATAGAAGAGAACCTTCATGACATCTGTGCATCAGTACAGGACAGGATCGTAAGCATCTTACTAAACAAATTAAAGAAAGCGGCAACCCATACCGGGATAACCAGTATCTGCCTGGCGGGTGGTGTAAGTGCAAACAGTGGTTTACGAAAAGCTTTTACTGCAACAGGGGAAATGGAAAACTGGGAAACATTTATTCCGGCATTTGAATATTGCACGGATAATGCTGCCATGATCGCTATAACCGGTTACTATAAATTTTTAGAAAAGGATTTTACAGAGTTGAGTGTAAGCCCCTCTGCACGGGCAGAATGGTAGCCCCTCTAAATCTCCCCCAAGGGGAGACTTGACAGAGTAAAAAAATTTATAGTGCTTTAATTATACAAATGATCTGCTTGTATTTTTCTGTGTAAATCTGTGTAATCTGTGGCAAATAACTATTTTCAATTCAAACAATTCACCATCTTTCAGGATAACTGCGCCATGAAGGTTTGCACAGATGCCTGTTTGTTTGGTGCGTTGGTTGCCAACTGCGATCCCGATAGCTATCGGGAGTCATTTGCCAACCGGCAGGATGCTGTGTATTGCTTAGATATTGGAACGGGTACCGGATTATTATCGCTGATGTTTGCACAAAAAAATGCCGGGGTAATCATTGATGCGATAGAAATAGACAAAGCGGCTGCAGAACAGGCGAAAGAAAATTTTACTGCATCTCCATGGGCTGAGAGGCTGAATATTTTCCATTCAGATATCCTCTCTTTCAGGTCTGAAAAAAAATATGACCTCATTATTTCTAATCCGCCCTTTTTTGAAGATGACCTCAGGTCGCCGGAAGAAACCAGGAACAATGCAAAACATGATACCTCATTAAGTTTTACCGGGCTGCTGAATGCAACAGGTACTCATCTTAAAAGGGAAGGCCTGTTTGCTGTTTTATTACCTTATACCCGGGTAAAATCTTTTATTGAAGAAGCGGTAAAATCCGGTTTGCATATCCAGCATCAGATCCTGGTAAAGCAAACGCCTGGTCATGACCATTTTCGTGGAATATTGTTTTTTAAAAGAGAAAAAGCCAAACCGGTACATTCAGAGATCATTATTAAAAATGAAGAAGGAAATTATACAACCGGATTTATTGAAGCATTAAAAGATTATTATCTGCACCTGTAAGTTTTGGGATCAGGGCAGGCGATATTTAACCGCAAAATTCGCAAAGCTAACCGTTAAGCCCGGCAAGACAGCATTCTTTTTACTTTGTGCCCCAACACTTTTAATTGTTAATAGATCACAAACCGGCATATTCTTTCATGTACAGGAAGGGTTCATTTAATTTCCCTTCTTTGGTCATGGTAGCTTTATCAATGGCTTTGCTTCCGCCAAGCCGGATATCATCCAGTACAAACTTTATCATCTGCTCCCCAAAATAGCGGCTGGCATCCCTGGGCAGTTCATTAGGCAAATTACCCACCGCCATCACATCAACAGAACCGGATAGATAGGGAACCGTTATTTCAAAACTATTCCTGTCCACACCATACACCGGGTTATCAATGGTTGAATCACCGAGGTTGCATGGAACCGAGCCATTCCTGTCATCAGTGATATCGGCAATGGTTTTTATTCTGAAATTTTCCCTCTTTAAATCATCCATCTCAAACAAGCGTGGAATATTTTTTTCCCAATAAATTCCATTCATCAAAATATCGGTTTGCGAAAGGTAACCGGTAAACCGGCAATTATAGTTTTGTGGATGAGCATGAAAATCATTCCGCAGGTATTTACCCGTTTCTTTATGTGCATACAGGTCGGCCCCTTTTAAATGCACATAAACCGGGTATGCGAATTCTTTTTCTAAAAATTCTTCGGGTTCCACTTCATGTATGCCCATCAGGTTCATGATCTCCAGCACTCCGTGTGCCACCCGGCCTGTACCGGTTACTGCAATTTTTACATTAGGAAGTTTTAATCCGAAATAAGTATGTACCAGTTTTTGAAAACTATTGACAGAACTCACCCTGGCCAGTTTAAAAGCACCGGTACGGTTTCCGTAGGCCATCATACCATTATGAGCACCGACAATACCGGCAAAAAAACCAAAACCAATTATCCTGGTACCGTCCTCATGCTCCAGGCATTCGTAATCGATCAATGTTATTTTTTTTTCCAGTATGGCTTTAAATAATGTTTGATTCGCCGGCTGCATTTTTTTTGTATGAGAGAAGAACAGGTAGGTCTTACCTTCCAACAGCATATCAACCGGTACTTCTTTAATGCCCAGTAAAAGGTTGCAATCGCTGATGTCCTCTTTAACCTCTACCCCTGCCCTTTCATATTCTTTATCGGTGTAACAACGGGCAGCCGATTGCTGTGCCACTACTTTTACATCATCAAAATTCAGGTGCAGCCATTTGCAATGCGCCGGTGTTAGTGCCACCCGGTTATCCCGGGGTATTTTTCCTTCCCTTATTAAACCTATTGAAAGCATTAATGGTTAATTTATCCCGGCAATTTACATTTTAGATTTAATATACAAGGCTCTACATTTGCAACATGAATCATTTTGAACTGTTTGGCCTGCCCGTTATTTTAAAAATTGACAAAAGTAAACTGGCTCAAAAATATTTTGAACTGCAAAAAAGATACCACCCCGATTTTTTTACACAGGGCACCGAGCATGAACAGGAACAGGCGCTGGAGATGTCATCTCAACTGAATAAGGCGTTAAAAATATTTAAACACGAAGAAGAAACCATTAAATATGTGTTGCAGTTAAAGGGCTTATTGGAAGAAGAAGAGAAATACCAGTTGCCTCCCGCATTTTTAATGGAAATGATGGAACTGAATGAAGAATTATCGGAAAACTCTGCCCAACAGATAAGTGAAATTGAAAAAATGCTGTATTCGGAAGTGCAGCCCATCATAGAAAACTATAATGACGAAATCAGCAAAACCGCCGACCTTTTGAAACTGAAAGAATATTATTACAAGAAAAAATACCTGCAGCGTATTTTGGACAGGATGGAGGGATAATGTAATATTGTATCCCTGTTCTAAGTTCATAGTTTTGAGTCATTAGTTCAGAGTCAGGTCCCTGATTTTTGAAAAGCTTTTCAAAAATTGAAGTGCAGACTCCCAACTCCCGACTTATAACTCAAGCGAGGCCCATGTGGCGGAATTGGT
>JANOGE010000143.1:0-3628 GCA_031414035.1 Chitinophagaceae bacterium
CTTTGATTAACCTGTAAAAGTAATTTTGAACTAAGCTTTTGTGCTACTATTTAGCATCGTTGTGTCACTCACTTGTACTTTTTCAGCAATACTGAACATTAAATACAAACTAGTAAATGGATATTACCTTATTAGCAATAAACTGGCCCAGTGTAGGACTAAAAGTAGCTCAGCTTTTATTATCACTTTCCATCCTTGTTATTCTTCACGAATTTGGCCATTACATCACTGCCAAATGGTTTAAGTGCCGGGTAGAAAAATTCTATCTGTTCTTTGATCCATGGTTTTCTATCGTTAAAAAGAAAGTGGGCGATACGGTATATGGTATTGGCTGGCTGCCTTTGGGCGGTTATGTAAAAATTGCCGGAATGGTTGATGAAAGCATGGACAAAGAGGCATTGAAGCAACCACCACAACCCTGGGAATTCAGGAGTAAACCGGCCTGGCAACGCCTGATCATTATGTTGGGCGGAGTTACCGTAAATGTTTTACTGGCCTTTGTTATTTATGCGGGTATATTAATGGTTTGGGGAGAAGATAAGATGCCTAATCAATCTGTAAAAAACGGGATATGGGTTACCGATTCCCTGATGTATGAAATAGGATTAAGGGATGGTGACAAAGTAATGGCAGTTAATAATGAGCCCATAAAATATTTTGAAGATATTCCAAAGAAGATCCTTTTTAGTGGTGGTGGCCAGATAAATATTGTGCGAAACGAAAAAGATACAAACATCCTGATACCAAGAAGCCTTATTGGGCAATTGGTTGAAAAAAAGAAATCTAAGGGCAGGTTATTTTTGCCCAGGATACCTGCCATCATGGGAGATTTTGATAAAGGGGATACGTCCAATGCAAAAAAAGCAGGATTACGTTATTGGGATAAAATAGTAAAAGTTGATTCTGCGGATATTACTTATTTAGACCAGGCAGCTGCATATTTTGGAACAAAAAAGAATGGAAAAGTAATGCTGACCATTGAACGGAACGGAAGTGAAGTTTCTTTTCCGGTTCAGCTTGATGAAGATGGTAAAATGAACCCCACCATATTAAGCAATAAGCAATTTGACAGTTTAGGGGTATTGAAAATTGAACACAGGGATTATGGATTTTTTGCTGCATTTCCGGCAGGGTTTAATTTAGCCGTTACCTCATTAAAGGATTATATTGATCAGTTTAAACTTATACTTTCACCGAGTACCGGTGCCTATAAGGCAGTTGGTGGCTTCAAGGCCATGGGTTCTGTTTTTTCAGGTACTGAATGGGACTGGCAGCATTTCTGGAGCATTACTGCATTTTTTTCCATCATTCTTGCTTTCATGAACCTGTTGCCTATACCGGCATTGGATGGGGGGCATGTTTTGTTTACCCTGGGTGAAATGATAACCGGCCGAAAACCAAGTGAAAAATTTTTAGAGTATGCACAGATCGCAGGCATGGTTGTTTTGCTGGCGCTGATGCTTTATGCAAATGGCAATGATTGGTTTGGATGGGGAAGGGGGAAGTAATGATTTGGAAATTTGATGATTTGAAAATGTATTAATGATGCTGGTATAGGCCTTTCTATCTCATCATCAAATCACCAAATTATCAAATCGCCAAATTGATCTACAACTCGATCCCTATCTTCTTCATCAAAATAGATGCATTTAAACTGGTGCAGATACCCTCTTTTAACCGGTAGTCGAAATACAATTCATCATTGCTCACCTGAACATCAAAATGGTAGTTTAGGATATTGGCCGGGTAATTCTCTTTCATTTTTGCAAGGTCTACATCATGGGTGGCAAGGATGCCGGCAGCCTTGTGTTTGATCAGTTGTTTTATCAGTGCCGCAGACCCCGTATGGCGGTCAAGTGAATTGGTGCCTCTTAATATCTCATCTAATAAAATAAAAACCTTTTCATTGTTGTTGACTTTGTCAATTACGGTCTTCAGTTTTTTTAATTCGGCATAAAAAGTAGACGTGCTCTCTTCTAAATTATCGGCAATACGCATACTGCTGATAATTTGTACCGGCGATAAACAAAATGTGCCGGCACATACCGGGGCTCCGGCCATGGCAAGTATGGTATTAATACCAATGCTTCTTAAGTAGGTACTTTTCCCGGCCATATTACTGCCGGTTACAAGCATCAGTTCTCCCTTATTATCAATCTTTACAGGATTATTTACCCGTTTATCAGTATGTATCAATGGGTGGCCGATATCTTTTCCTTCCATAGAAAAATGTTCGGTGGTAAAAACAGGGAAACACCATTCTGAATGATTATACGAAACAGTGGACAGGCTGTTTACTGCTTCAAATTCGCCTAAAGCCGTAAACCAGGCCATTACATTCTTATGGTTCTTCTGCTTCCATTTTTCCAGTGCTATTACCTGCTGAAGGTCCCATTGAAGCAAAATATCAAGCGGAATAAATACAACAATATTATACCGCAGGTCAAGTCGTTCTAAAATGCGTTTCAGGTTTTTAAGTTTTACAGAAGCATTTTCATTTTGCTGAAGGAACAGCAGTTGTAAATTTTGTAAAAAGGCTGATTTAAATGTGGTTTGTTCAATCAGGCGGATACTTTCGGTAAGTACATCCAGTTCACCGGTCATTTTTGAAACCTGCTGATGCAGCGGGGTGACTTTTTTACTGATATAAAAAGCAATGAGCGTGGCAGCCAGCAGGAAATAATTTCTTATATGATTGTTCAAAACATCTGTAATGTTTAACATGATAACTGTAAGAATGATTGCCGGCAACAGGTATCTCAGCAATAACCAGTTTTTATTATTGATGAACCTGTTTTCTCCGGTAAACCAGTTTTGTAACCTGTTTTGAGTTTCGATTTGTATTTTTTTTGCAGCACCCAAAGCCTGCAGTTTCTGTCTCCATTCATTTTTGGCGGATAGTTCTTTAACTGCGTCCTGTCTTTGTAAAATGGTATCAGTATCTGCAGGGTTTAGTAGCCAGCCGGCTAAAGTGTTGCTGCCCATATCGGAACCGGTGCGGTTTATATATTGATACAGGGAAGCATGTCCAAATATGTCCAGGTCATTGGCATAAAAATGTTCTTTGGGTATAAATTCTTTCCCATCCGTAAAATGAAGATAATTATGTGCCAGAGCCTTTAACTCATTTTCATTAATAGCGATCAGGTGATGGGTATGTTCAATCACTGATTTATTTTTAAGATCGGCAAATACGAGCCTTGTAAATAAGATCAACAGAAGAACGGAAGGGATCAGTGCATACAGTAAATCCATTGGGTTTAAAAAATACCAACATGCAAGGATGCAGATAATTGCAGCAAAACGGAGCCAGGCCAATGTTGATTTTTTTTTTAGTAATACGGTTAATTCGTGGTTTAACTGATCCAGTCTGTGTTTGTAATATTCTCCGGGCTTCATTTTTATATTTTGTTAAATGAAGATATTACAAATTGACTTCACTATAGAATTAACTCTTCAACGGAATTATTTTCGTAATTTTGCTTTCAGTAAAATATATGATTGCAAAATGCATATTGCATATTTTTCCCGGGGCTGACCGTCCCGATAGCTATCGGGATTGACAGCATAGCTCTTTGTCTCCCGATTTCAGATAAACGGATAGATTTGTATGAGAACGAAAGCAAAT
>JANOGE010000144.1:0-13285 GCA_031414035.1 Chitinophagaceae bacterium
GATGTAACGTGTTGCATTCAGGGTTGCAGTACCTAAGGTATATGAAGAAGGGAAAGTACCGCCAAAAGTACCAAGTGTTGTTATACCAAGCATATTTGTTGTACCGGTTCCGCCTGCGTTGGCAAAACCAATGGTGTTTCCGGTAATGGTATAACCGGCTCCTCCCCCAATATTAATACCCTGGTGGATGTTTAGTGTTGTATATTGTCTGTTACCAGTTTGGTATAATCTATTATTGGTGATGGACCATGTTGATGAACTGTTGGCATTTGTATTACTGATATTTATTCCGGCACATATTACTGCAGGGGCATAAAAATCAGTAATGTTATTACCGCTGATGGTCATACCACTATTATCAATAGCCGCACTTGTACCCAAAGAGAAAATATCATTAACAGGAAAACCTGCAGTTGCTGTAATAGAAGTAGGGGCTACGGTTTGAGAGATACTGATGGTATAGGTTCCGGTTCCTCCGGTACCGGTTCCCAGGGCTGTAATAATAGTACCTGCTGTAACGCCTGTTCCGGAGATCGCTGAACCAACCTGCAATACACCCGAAGTAACCGCTGTTACCGTTAACGTTGTTGTTGCGGTAGAAGCTGTTACCACTGCACCGGTAGCAGGGCCGGAAATGGTATTGTTGCTGATGACGTTATTGTCATTACCGGTTGTTGTACCGGTACTTAAGAAAACCACGCCACCACCTGTAGCTGATGCTGCACCTTGTAATGTACAGTTTGTAACTGTATTTGAGGTTGCATCATTAATAAAACGGATAGCACTGGTAATTCCCGGTGAAAAGTTTGTAATGGTTAAACTGTTACCACCGCTGTTCAAACCATCAATGGTTACATTGTCTGCACCGTTCAGATCAATCAGGTGTCCGATCACTGCACCGCTTACAGAAAATGCACCACCACTTGGAGAAATGGTAAGAGAGGTCCATGAACTTACAGCAGGTTGATTTAACACAGCTGATACCGCTTCTGTTGTACTGGCAACAATGGTAACGGTAATGTTATTACCAGCCTGCGTTGTTTCAAGGTTAAGTGCATCAAATGCAGCTTTTAAAGTTGGATAGCTTCCATTGGCAGCACCGGCAGAACCGGCCACATTCACATTCTGTGCGTACGCACCTATAGTTCCTAAAACGAATAAAAGCCCCATCAGGAGCCTGGAAAAAGTATTACGCATAAAGTTGGTTGTTGTAGTGATAGAATTGCTGGATGTAGTGATCGTAGAAATTATCATAAATATTGTATTGTTATTTAAACTTTTAATTTATTAAAATTCAAAAAAAGCCATTCTATTAAACGCAGGCCTTCCGAAAAAAACCGGTTTAAAAGAATAACCTTTCATCATCTCAGGTCAACTGCATACTTTGCAGAAGTAACCAATTGAGGTAAGGTGTAATAACAGGGTTGGGTAATTTTTAAAGAGTACAGCGATCAATAGCAGCCTGATAATTCATTACAATTAACCGGGCTGTGGTTGGTAAAAACAGGAATAAATGGACCGTTCATTTTTAAAGAGTAGGAGGATTACGACAAATACAGACGCAATATATAATTAAAAGTTAAATATCCAAAAAATAATAATTATGAATGATGATAGTTTATACACAGTTTTAAAAAAAATAATCTGTAAAAGGAGTGAAGGCTTTTACTGCCGCCGTTTATCGTTCCAACGGGCAAAGCCGATAGCTATCGGCTTTAAGTTAAGCCACAGAGTGGCGATATATTGGCAGGGGTTGCTTACCGGCAGGGTCTTCACAGCCCTGGATAGTGCGTGGGGTGAGACCGGGGTGAAACAAAAAAAGCAGATGTAAAATAACGAATGAGCATTCATCCTATAAAGCTAAACATGACCTTTGAACAGGCACTGAAAAAGGCTTTACACTCCTTGCCTAAAAAATAGCTAAGCAAATTAATTACCATACGTTCTTTGAAGGATTAAAAGGTAGAATTTTTGTTAGCTTGACGCCAAATTATAAATTTGCGTAGTTTTACGCTATGCCATATATAGGGCATCTTGTAATTTTACATTACAAATGTTAACATCTACTCCCATATCTGCAAAACAAAAATCTTTGAACTCTTTCAGGAAAAAGGTCATTAAAAAAGATATACCGGAAATAAAAATAAAAGAGTTTGTAGTAGCTTTTTATGCTCATTACAGTAAGATGATGACTAAGTTAAGTCATGAGTAGTCGAATAAAACTAATTACGTAAAGGATTATCTCATATTAGTTAAATTAGCTCAGGATATTCATAAGGCAAGGGAAGAACCTATTCCTTACTTTCAGGAAAGCAAGTTAAACGAATTAGAATCATGCCTCCAAACACCTTTTATGGGATTTGGAGGTCTTTTGTTTTACAAAGGTTTTACTCATAAAGCCTCTATGTTATTTTATTTATTTGCCCGTAATCATATTTTAGTCAATGGGAATAAAAGGTTAGCCTGCCTATGCTTATCTTTCTTTTGTTTCAAACAAGGACATCAATTACTAATCCCGGATGATATATTTTATAAGTTAGCAAAAGATACAGTTCTTGCTGACGAAGTGAATAAAAAGAAAACCATCAGAATGATTGAAAAAGTAATCAGAAAGTACCTTGTTAAATGGAAATATAAACCACTTTAAATTTTGCGACCCGGTGGAGTCTTCACAGCCCCGGATTGTGCGCTGGGGTGAACCCCCTATGTAACGGAAAGGTTATAAAGACCCCTTCGAAACATAAAAAATGTACTGATCAACTTAATTTCACGGGATCATTAAAACGGGCGTTCGTTATTATGCAGTGGGAATAGAGGAAGCTTTAAGAAAACAGCTTTTAAAAAATGGTCTTTTATAAGATCGGATTATTTGGAATAGAATAAATCCGCTGGTCGGTTTTTCTTTTAGTTATTTTTTTTATTCGCTATTTTAATAATGTGTGCAAAACTCAACATAAAATTTTAATTATTAACTAAAAGATAATATTGTTTATGCACAACTTAATACGATAAAATGAGGCTGGGCAAAATGAAAAAGATATACAGGATGTTTAAGGACCGGTTTGAGAGGAATTTTAAACTTCTAAGGTTTTAAAAACCTTAGAAGTTTTAACGTGTTAGGTTTTAGACCGGGTTTCCCTGCTATTTTTTATAAGTGGTATCCATCATTGTGTGTGTACTGTCGTGCAAGATTTTGTTTGCACTGTCGGCAGTATTCACGGCATCCATCAGCGGAGATTCGGCCGCTTTTAATGAATCCCCGGCAGGAGTTGTTTTTTCTTCGCTTGCATTGTTACAACCCATAATGACTAAAGTAACCGATAACAAGGCAACTAATTTTTTCATCGTTTTTTATTTTTTTTGACTTAATAACCGGACGTAAATATAAATGATTTAAACCTATAAGGTTTTAAAAACCTTATAGGTTTTGAATGATTTGGTTTTAAAACCTTATGCACATCTCACAGAGCCCTGTGGGCATACGGTGGATAGGTTTTATGATAACCGGTTTTTTAATAAATTTGAGGTATGGCAAATTACCACATCCCCCTTTTACCAGGTCATACATATCATATATTTAACAGGGCTGTTGGCAATGAGAAATTATTTATTACGGATGACAATTACAGGTATTTCCTGGCTAAAATGGCCCAGCATATTTTGGGTGTAGCTGACGTTTTTACTTACAGCCTGATTCCCAATCATTTTCATTTACTGGTACGCATAAAAGACGAAAAATTATTAGTTCCATACTTTGAGTTAAAGAAAAAAAAGAGATTTACGTCGGCAGATGACCCATTGCCGGATTTTATTATGCAGCAGTTCAGTAACTGGTTAAACGGTTACACAAAGGCCTTTAATAAACAGAATGTCCGCAAGGGGGCTTTATTCTTAGATTATCTGAAACGAAGTAATGTGGAAAATGAAAGTGACTTTACTTCCTTTATTTTTTATGTACACAAAAATGCTGTTCATCACGGCCTTTGCAAAAAAATCGGGGAATGGAAATATGATGGTTACCAATCATTGCTGAGCGAAAAGACGACTTTGTTATTAAGAAATGAAGTTATTGACTGGTTTGGCTCAACCGAATTATTTATAAAATTTCATGACCAACCGGTAGAATTGAAAAGTATTGATTCAAACCTATAAGGTTTTAGAAACCTTATAGGTTTTTGTGCGGTTGTTTCAAACCTATAAGGTTTCCATTACTTCTTCCTGAAAAACAACCTTACCGGTACGCCGCTGAATTTGAATTTTTCGCGTAACTGGTTCTCCAGGTAATTTTTGTAGGGCGTTTTAATGTCATCGGGATAGTTACAGAAAAAAGCAAACGTAGGGGTTGTGGTAGGCAACTGTGTAATGTATTTTATCTTGACCGAATTACCCCTTACTACCGGCGGGTGATAGGCTTCCACCGCTTTCTGCATCACCTCATTTAATTTAGAAGTGGGTATTTTACGTCCGCGGTTCTCAAAAACCTCCAGCGCTGCTTCAATGCTTTTAAAGATGCGTTGCTTTTCGGTTACCGATATAAATATTATGGGTACATCGGTGAAAGGGGCCAGCCTTTTTTTCAGTTCTTTTTCATAATCTTTTACGGTATTGGTTTTCTTCTCTTCCACCAGGTCCCACTTATTTACCAGTACCACAATACCCTTTCCTTTTTTTACGGCCAGTGCAAAAATGGCCAGGTCCTGTGCAGTGATGCCTTTGCCTGCATCCAGCATCAGCATACAGATATCGGCTTCATCCACCGCTTTAATGGCACGTATCACCGAATAAAATTCAAGGTCCTCATGCACTTTGGTTTTACGGCGTATGCCGGCCGTATCAATTAAAATAAATTCTTTGTTGAATAAATTGTAGTGGGTATGTATGGTATCTCTTGTGGTACCGGCAATATCGCTAACGATGGTACGCTCCTGCCCTATCAGGGCATTTAATAAAGAGGACTTGCCTACATTGGGTTGCCCGATGATGGCGATCTTTGGCAGGTCGGTTACTACCGCGGCCTCTTCCGAATCTTTATCACTGATGGCTTCCGTTACCGCATCGAGTATTTCGCCGGTACCGCTTCCGCTGATGGAAGAAACAAAAAAGATATTTTCAAATCCAAGGCTGTAAAATTCACTGGCTTCCAGAAGCCGGTCGTGGTTATCCACTTTATTCACAACCAGGAAAACGGGTTTGGTACTGCGGCGCAAAATATCTGCCATCGAATTATCCAGTTCGGTGATCCCGGTGGCGGCATCTACCATAAATATTATGGCATTGGCTTCATCTACGGCGATCATCACCTGTTTGCGGATCTCCCGTTCAAAAACGTCATTGCTGTCGGGCACAAAGCCGCCGGTATCAATTACGTTGAAGGATTTTCCTGCCCATTCGGCTACGCCATACTGGCGGTCGCGGGTAACGCCACTTATATCATCAACGATCGCTTTACGCTGCTCCAGCAAACGGTTAAAAAAAGTGCTTTTGCCCACATTGGGCCGGCCTGTTATGGCTACTGTGAAACTCATGATGCGTTTGGCAGTATGCAGTTGCCAATTGGCATTGCACGCTGCACTTTTAGTTTAATTTATTATTGTTAACCTCTTTTAAATTCAGTTGGCAGTTGGCAGTTTGCAATTTGCAACCTGCTGCTTTAAACATTATTCGATTTGCAATTCACCATGCTAACTTCAGCAGTTGGCAGTTTGCAGTTTTCAGCCTGCTGCTTTAAGCATTATTCGATTTGCAATTCACCATACTAACTTTAACAGTTGGCAGTTTGCAGCCTGCTGCTTTAAGCATTTTTCGATTTGCAATTCACCATACTAACTTCAGCTTTTGGCCCACTGCCCACTGCCCACAGCTCATTTGCAAAACTTATCGGGGTGGCTAATCATATAACCTAACATCCTACCTACTTCAGCACATCTATCTGTGAAATCATTATACTTTTGTTCATTGATATACTTACAATCAAAAGCAAATTTTATCCAAATTTCAGTTTCGGTATTTTCTGCATCACTATCTGTTAATTTACTTACAAAATGAGCAGGATAATTTCTTCTCCTGTATGCTTCTCCAAAATTTGTACAAACTGATCTTGTACTTCTTCTCACCTGGTCTGTTAAACTATATTTTTCTTCCGCCGGAAATGATTTACTCATTTCAAAAATATCCATTGCCAGTGAAAAGGCTTTTTTAAAAACTTCAAGGTCGCTGTATGTTCCCATAATCGCTTAACTTACAAAGCCACTGCCCACTGCCCACTGCCCACTGCCCACTGCCCACTGCCCACTGCCCACTGCTCAATACCCGTATTCCTTCAACTGAAACTCATTATCCCTCCACTTAGGCCGCACTTTTACAAACAATTCCAAAAATACTTTCCGTCCTAAAAATGCTTCTATATCTTTCCTGGCATCGGTGCCCAGTTTTTTTATCATACTGCCCCCTTCGCCAAGGATGATGCCTTTTTGTGTTTCCCGCTGTACAATAATTTCTGCAGCAATTTTTATAAGGGATATCTTTTCTTTAAACTCCTGTACCAATACGGTGGCATGGTAGGGGATCTCTTCGCCGTAAAGCAGGAAAATCTTTTCCCGGATCATTTCTCCCACAAAAAATTTGGTCGGCATATCACTCAGGTCGTCTCCTTCATAAAAGGGCTGGCCTTCGGGGAGATAATGCAGGATGCGTTTTACCAATTCATTGATGCCCGTCTTTTTTAAAGCGGACACGGAAACGACTTCCCTGCAATACGGTTGTGCCCCAAAAAATTTAGCGGTTGTTTTCAACTGCTCATCATTAACGGTATCGGCTTTGTTTAAAATAACAATAGCCGGCGCTTTAAGACGTAGTGACGAAAAGATTGCATGGCTCTCATCCGTATTTTCACGTACATCGGTAATTAATAAAGCTACGTCGGCATCTTCCAGGCTATTTGTTACGGCCTGCATCATTTTTTCGTGCAGTTTATATTTTGGTTCGATGATGCCCGGGGTATCGGAAAAAATGATCTGGTACTCTTTTTCGGTTAAGATGGCTTTTATCCGGTGGCGGGTGGTTTGCACTTTATGCGATACAATGGCCAGCTTCTCTCCCATTAGCGCATTGAGTAAAGTGCTTTTGCCTGCATTAGGCTTACCGAAAATATTTACAAATCCTGATTTCATTATTTGTGATCATTATAAATAAGTTGATTATCACAAACATGCTAAAGAATGGAGGAGATAATCAAATTCATCAGCAACACCGTTACTGAAAATAAAAAATATTATGAAATCAAAAAAGGCTCAATCGAGCCTTTTTTGATTTTGTTGCGAAGACTGGGATCGAACCAGTGACCTTCGGGTTATGCTTACTACTACAGTTTTCACTGCTCCCGTGATACACGGAATTTGTAGTCTGGACTGTACCTTCATCCGCTTTTGACGGATGTCCCATTACCAGTCTCTACACCTGTAATGCCCATTGGCAAAACTCGGCTCGGTATTACCATCACTAAGAGGTTTCACCGAATTTAAGGGATAAACACATAACTGTTACCAGCTATGCCGCCCAATGCAGAATCAACTCCCAGGCATTTCTGTAGTCAACAGATTTCGGTTTCCGTTGACGCCTGATGGCTTCTACTAAGTGAATTTCGGAGCCATAACTATTGAATACTTCAGCAGGGAAAACATAAAACAGATCATCAGTGATATAAACCACTGCAAAATCGAAATCAGTATTGCAGTAGTAATCCCGGCGCATGATACGCCGGTTAGTTTTAGTTTTTCGAACATCAACAACATAATTCTTACTCTTACTGTCAAGCCATGCAGCTTTAACCTGTATGCATACAATTTTGTTATTAATATCAAGTGCTAAATCATAAGCCAACCTGTCGCCAACCGGAATAAGTACTCCCCACCCTTTTTTAAGGGCAAAAAGTAAAACAGCCTGTTCGGCAATGTCACCTTTTAACTTGGTATCCATAATATAAAGAGCATTTGCAATTTTGAGCCCGACGAGCTACCGCTGCTCTACTTCGCGGCGCAAAGGTAAGGTTTTGAGGCTTGGCAGCCAAATAATAAACTTTGATTTGTAGATTTGACCATGATAAAAAAATATGTATCCTTCTTTTTGACCGCACAGCTGCTGTTTTCAGCCATTGGCTGCAAAAGCAAAATAAAACAACAGGATGATGAGCTATACAGCCGCCATTTGCAACGGCAGGTTAAATTAACCATCATCAGCACGCCAATGCCCGATGATAAAACGGAATTGAATTTATTGATGCTGAACGACGGGCAGGATATGGGGCAGTTAAAGATCAAAGAAATACTGGATAGTTTGTACCGGAAAAAATTAATTAAGCCCCTTCTTATTGTAGGCATACATGCCGGCGACAGGATGAAAGAATTTGGAACAGGCGGTTTTCCGGATTTTAATAAAAGGGGTGATAAAGCGGATAACTATGATGCCTTTATTGATAATGAATTGTATTTTTTTATCAAGAAAAAAGCTACCGTACGAAAATTCAATTCGGTAGTGATGGCCGGGTGCTCACTGGGTGGCTTATCCGCTTTTGATATTGCCTGGAACCATGCCGGTAAGATTGATAAAGTGGGCGTTTTTTCCGGATCATTCTGGTGGAGGGATAAGGATGATAAAGCGGCAGATTACAGTGATGAGAAGAACAGGATCATGCTGAATAAGATCAGGGTGTCGAAGAAAAAACCCGGTTTAAAATATTGGTTTTATACCGGGGGCAAAGAAGAAGATGGCGACAGGGATAAAGACGGTATCATTGATGTAACCGATGATACAAAAGATCTTATTGCATTAATTAAAAGTAAAAATGTATGCGGGCCTGGTGATATTATATATACCGAAGATGCAAACGGTAAACATGATCAGGCCACCTGGAGCAAACAGCTGCCGGCTTTCCTGGTCTGGGCTTTTGGAAAATAAACCTGTACGCAGGATAGGTTTATCGGGTTAACTTTTTCTTGAAATGGTACTTGCCCCGCCGCTGTGCATGTTTTTTATCAGCCCGGTTCCCTTGAAATAAATATCGCTGGCGCCGCTGGCATTTGCATTCAGTTCTTTATTTACCGTGATATTGATATCCGATGCTCCGGATGCTTTTGCATTGCATACATCGGTTACCAGTTCATATCCTTTTACATCACTGGCACCGCTGCTTTCAATATCCACAGTGCTGGCCGTTCCGGATATCCTAACATCCGATGCGCCGCTCAGGTGCAGTTTTAATGCATCTACTTTTACCATGCCTTTAAAATCGCAGGCACCGGAAAGCTCCATAACCAATGATGTAACGGCTATATGGCCGGATACCACCAGGTCGCATGCACCCGAAGCATTTATGCTTTCCAGGTTTTTGAAGGAGACATAAACCCTGAGTTTCTTTTTTTGGGAATTCCATTTTTTATCGCCATCATAATAAATTTTAAGAACGTCGTTTTCAATAACGGTTTTCAGCCCCTCCTTAAATTTTTCTTCCGCCGCACTTACCGCAATGGCCTCCTTATCCGATTGTGAAAGATAAAGATCGATACCACCGGAAATTTTTATGGCTTTGAAATGGCCACTTACTGTTCGCTCTGTCGCATTAGGGTCAACCACTATCCGAAAGCTATCGGATTCATTTTGAGCACGGGATATATTTGCTGCCATAAAAACAAGCAGGAACAACCAAATCTTTTTCATTTTATTTTATTTAAAGTTTGAATGTTTAACTTTTTTTAACCAGTCCGCCGCTGTTGATATTAATATCCCTGATCAATGCAGCGCCCTTATAGCGGATGCCTCCTCCACTGTTTGCTTTTGCCGTAAGTTCTTTATTAATGGTAATGTTTACGGCTGCCCCGCTGCTTGCTTTTGCATCGCAATAATCTACAGCCAGATCATACCCTTTAAAACCTGCACCGCTGCTTACATCAATAGTAATTTTACCGGCCGTTCCGGAAATACTGATATCGGAGCCGCTGTTTTGTTCCACGGTAAGTTGTTTTGCATTTACCAGCCCGCCAAAACGGGAGCCACTGCTGAATTTCAATTCCAGGTTCTCCACCGTAATGCTGCCTTTTACGGTTACCTCAGCGCCGGCAGAACCCTTTAGTTTTTCAAGGGTTTTAAAAGAAACATAGGCCTTAAGTTTCCTGTTTTCATGGTCTGTCCAGGTTATGCCTTTGTTATCGTAATAGATGTTCAAGGTACCGTTTTCAACCACCGTTTTAAAACGGGGCATATATTTTTCGTCAACTGCACTTATAGCAATCGACTCTTCATTACCCTGGGTAATGTATAGGTCGATACCACTTGACACCGTAATTGCCGTAAAGCTGCCATTCAGGGTTCTTACGGTAGCATTGGGGTCTGATATCACTTTGGTTTCCTGTGCAAAAACAGCCAGGGAAAGAAAGCTAACCAGGGAAAGAAATAATTTTTTCATTGTTATACTTTTTTGATTAATGGAAATATGGAACTTCCAAACCAAAGCAACCAGGCCATCGGTAAATATTGATCTGATTGCTCCGGAACGGCAGCTTCATGGTTATACTTACTTTATGATACGAACCCCGACCGTGTTTTGTTACAATAAAATAAAAAATGATTACAAAACTACCCTACCTTTACTTTTTAAGGCCTGCCTGCCGGCAGGCAAGCTCTTTTTAACCGACTGAATTTCCGGGGTGCTTTTTTCCATTTGGCAAAAGGCTGAGATAATACCCGTTTAACCTGCACAGGATAATGCCTGCGAAGGGAGAAAGCCCCACTGCTTCCAGCAAACCGGTCAGCTACCCCCGGTCAGGGAATTTGCAGCGGAGAAATACTTCTCCGGATGTTCAGCACAAATTTTACCTGGATGAAGAAATTGATTTTTAGTTCACTATTATGTGCCGGGGGGGCAGTATTGTTTGCACAAAAAAATAAGAAATTTAACGATACCGCCTACCTGCAACCGATAGAAGTGCTGGCCATAAGAGCAGATGATAAAGCCCCTTTTGCAAAAACCGATCTTACCAAAAAAGAAATAGATAAAAGCAATCTTGGACAGGACCTTCCTTTTCTTTTAAACCAAACACCTTCGGTTGTGGTTAACTCCGATGCCGGCAATGGCATTGGTTATACCGGCATACGCATACGTGGTACAGATGCAACGCGGATAAATGTGACCCTCAATGGCATACCCTATAATGATGCAGAAAGCCAGGGAACCTTTTTTGTTGACCTGCCTGATTTTTCATCTTCCGCCAACAGCATACAGGTGCAGCGTGGTGTCGGCACTTCAACCAATGGTGCAGGGGCATTTGGCGGCACCATAAATCTATTCACCAATGAACTGAACAGGAAATTTTATGCTTTTAGCAACAACAGTTTTGGTTCCTTTAAAACATTAAAAAACAATATTCAGTTTGGCAGTGGAATGATCGGCAGCCATTTTACCATGGATGGCAGAGTGAGCCGGATCAGCAGCGATGGTTATATTGACCGGGCAGGATCGGACCTGAAATCGTTTTACCTGAGCACTGCTTTTTTAAATGAAAATAATTCACTCAGGCTGAATGTGTTTTCGGGTAAAGAAAAAACCTACCAGGCATGGAATGGCGTTCCGGAATATGTACTGGCCACCAACAGGACCTACAACCCCAGTGGCCTCGAAAAACCCGGCGAACCCTACGACAATGAAACGGATAATTATATACAAACCCATTACCAGCTTTTTTACAATCACAAGTTCAACCCTTACTGGAAAGGAAATTTGGCTGCCTTTTTAACCAGGGGCAAAGGATATTATGAACAGTATAAAGCCGGAGAACGTTTTTCTGATTATGGTTTACCGGATCATAATAACGGAAGCATAACAGAAACCGACCTGGTAAGAAGGCTTTGGCTGGATAACTATTTTTATGGAACGATATATTCATTGCAGTATCAGAAAAATAAAACCCAGCTCATTATTGGAGGGGGTTATAATGCATACGATGGCAGGCACTATGGTGAAATAAAATGGGCGGCTGTGCAGGCGGCCGTACCCCCCGGTTACCGCTGGTACAATGTAACAGCGAATAAAAAAGATCTTTCCATTTATAACAAATGGATACAGCAATGGAGCAAAAACTGGCAAAGTTTTGTGGATGTACAGTTCAGGCATATTGATTATAAAATTCATGGTTTCAGATACAATCCTGCTTTAGAAGTACAGGAAAATTATACTTTTCTGAATCCGAAAGCCGGTATAACCTATTCCAATAAAAACTGGCAGGCATACCTGTCTTATGCACTTGCCGGCAAAGAACCCAACCGGGATGATTTTGAAGCAGGCAATTCCCAACAGCCAGGCCCGGAACAGTTACATGATATTGAACTTGGTATTGAAAAAAAGGGAAGCGGTTATTCTTTTGGGGCCGGTTTCTATTACATGTATTATCAAAACCAATTGGTATTAACCGGAAAAATAAATGACGTGGGTGCATATACCCGGACCAATATCCCGAAAAGTTACCGCACCGGTATCGAACTGCAGGGTAAAACAATAATTACCCGGTGGATGAACGTTGCTGCCAACATCAGTTTCAGCGAAAACAAAATAAAAAACTTTACGGAGTACCTTGATGATTATGACAATGGAGGACAACAGACAAAATTTTACAGGAAAACCGATATTTCATTTTCGCCTTCCCTCATCGCCGGAGGTAGCGTCAACTTTGTACCTCTGAAAAACGCAGAGATAAGTTTGATCAGCAAATATGTTGGAAGACAATTCCTGGATAACACTTCGCAACGATCCAGAAGTTCAGATGCATACTATTTACAGGATATACGGTTAAGTTACCTGATCGAACACAAAATATTTAAAGCTGCCAATATCATCTTGCAGTTAAATAACATGTTTAATAAAAAATATGAACCCAACGGGTACAGTTTCAGTTATATTTACGGAGGGCGCTTAACCACAGAGAATTATTATTTTCCTATGGCCGGTTTTAATTTTATGGCGGGGGTGAATGTAAAGTTTTAAGGATATGAACGTTGCCAACGTTTTAAACGTTGGCAACGTTTTTTATCAACCTCCAAATTTTTCTTTCCAGTTCAACATACCTCCCTGCAGATTTTTAACATCCGTAAATCCAAATGTCTCCACGAGTGCGCGGCGCTGGGTGGAACCATCGAGTGGTCCCTGTATCGAGGCCGGACCCGTCGTCCGACCGGAGCCCTGGCTGGCGTGGGTCAATGAGGCGATGACAGAGGTAGAGGTGGAGCAGATCCGGCAGAAGAC
>JANOGE010000145.1:0-4769 GCA_031414035.1 Chitinophagaceae bacterium
GACCACCTGGTTTAACGACAGGACCATGGAAGTAGTTGCCAGGAATTATTCCTTAAGCTATAGTGCAGGAGCATATGATTTTAAAGTACAGATGGAAGTTGTGATGACAAAATTTGGAGAATACCTGGTTCCATCCCTCATTCGCTATATTGGCAACTGGAAAGTGATTTTTAAACCAAGGGAGCGTGGAGTATTTACGGCTACACTGTTTGATTTTAAATAGTTTGTTTTTATTTTTATTAACTTTTTGATGCTTACTTTTAGTGCATGAAGAATCAGATCATAAAATACAGCTTTATATTATTAATTTTTTCAGGTGTTAATGCATTTGCCCAAACAAATGGCAGGGATTTTAAAACAGTCGATGATTATGTAAAAGGCCTTGGCCCTTTAGACAGTATGAGCATGGGCACCATTAACAACGTGGTAAGTAACAAATTTGAAGATAAAATAGACAGGGTAAGGGCTATTTATGACTGGATTGCACTCCATATCAGTTATGATATTAAAGCTGCCCGCAATAATACAACAATGAAGAATTCCCCAACTGAAGTTCTTTTGTACCGCAAAGCCGTTGGAATCGGATTTGCAGGTTTGTTTCAGGATATGTGCAGCAGTGCCGATATCCGATGCTTAACGGTTGATGGTTTTGTTAAGAATAATACAGAACAAATAGATGAAAAAGGATCTGAAATTAACCACAGCTGGGCAGTTGTTCAGTTAGGACAAAGCCCCGATACCTGGTTTTACGTGGATCCGGCATGGGGAAGCGGATATGCAGATGCTGAAATGAAAATATTTACCAAAGCCTATACTGACGCTTATTTTTTTACGGATAAACCAATTTTTAATCTGCAGCATTATCCCGACAATGAAGCATGGAAACTGGGCAGTGCACCAAAGAATAAAAAAGATTTTTATACATTACCGGTAATCAAAGTGGGAGCGATTGAATTTGGAATGAAAAGATTTATCCCAATTGAAGGGAATCTGAAAGTGAAATTAAATAAAGCCTTTAGTTTTAATTTTACGCTCAATGGCAAAGATGACATTATTAAAGTTTCGCTGGGTATTGGTGAAAGGAAAAAGTATAAGTTAATAGATATGATCTACACCTATAACAGCGGTACACTTAGTTTTAGCTATAAATTTGCTGAAGATGGTGTTTACCCTGTTACTGTAGTGGTAAACGGCAAAGATTTAATTGCCTACACGGTTGAAGTAAATTAGATCCCAGACATAAAAAAGCCCCGATATTCATCGGGGATCTTATAATTTTATTTAAGCTCTTTGTTTTGCCGGAACTTTCTTTTTAGCTTTCCTTAATGCCGATTCAATGTCCTTACTCAGGTTTTCAAACGTTGGTTTACCAGTAACGAGTTCACCATTTACGAAAAAAGTGGGTACATCTCTTACCCCTCTTTCAATACCTTCATTCAAATCATTACGTACCTGCCAGCCATAAGTGGAATTGATCAGTTCATCAAGAAAATGTTTATTACTGATGCCTGCTTCCCGTGAGTACAGCTTCAGACTGGTCGTTCCCAATTGGCGACGGTTATCAAAAAGAATATTGTGCATTTCCCAAAATTTACCTACCTGAGAAGCTGCAACTGCTGACTCACCTGCCTTCATAGAACGCTGATGAATTTTAGTTAATGGAAAATGACGGAATTGAAATTTTATTTTACCGTCAAATTCTTCCAGCAACTTCTTCACCACTTCATTTGCTTTTGCACAATCTTCACTTTCATATTCACCAAATTCCATCAATGTTACCGATGCATCCGGATTACCTACGAAAATATCTTTAGGTGGAATGATCTCCACCACTTCTTTTACTTTCATTGCCATAGTGTTTGTCTTTTATCTGTTGTAGTTAAACAACTTTTTTAATGGTATTGTTCTGTTTAATTTTTCTTTTCTTTTAAAACAGGTTCTTTAATCATTTCATTCCTGAAAACAACCGTCCCGTCAAACACATCTACCAGGACAGGCCTTCCTTTGTCAATATCAGCAGCTAAAATTCTTTTGCTAAGCTGATTCACAATTTCCTTTTGAATTAATCTCTTTAAAGGCCTTGCACCAAACTGGGGATCATAACCATGCTCAGCTAAATAATCCAATACATAATTGCTGAACTGCAGGTTGATACCGCTTTTTGAAACCATACGTTTCAAACTGTCTAATTGCATTTTGATGATGCCTTTTATCTCTTTTTTCATCAACGGCTGAAACATGATGACTTCATCAATTCTGTTTAAGAACTCAGGACGAATGGTTTGTCTTAACAAGGCCATAACTTCCGTTTTGGTCTTCTGCACTACTGCATCCTTATTATCTTCAGTAACATTTTCAAAATTATCCTGAATAATATGGCTACCCATATTTGAAGTCATAATGATGATCGTATTCTTAAAATTAACAATACGACCTTTGTTATCAGTCAGTCTTCCGTCATCCAATACCTGCAAAAGTACGTTAAAAACGTCAGGATGTGCTTTTTCAATTTCATCAAGCAGTATTACACTATAGGGTTTACGCCTTACGGCCTCCGTTAACTGTCCCCCCTCCTCGTAACCAATATAACCCGGCGGTGCCCCCAAAAGCCTGCTCACAGTGTGTTTCTCCTGGTATTCGCTCATGTCAATTCTAGTCATCATGCTGTCATCATCAAAAAGATAATCAGCCAGTGCTTTTGCCAATTCTGTCTTACCAACACCTGTAGTTCCAAGGAAAATGAAGGATCCAATGGGTTTTTTTGGGTCCTGTAAACCTGCCCTACTTCTGCGGATGGCATCAGATACGGCTTCAATCGCTTCTTCCTGTCCAACTACCCTTTTATGCAATTCTTCTTCTAAAAGCAGCAATTTCTCTCTTTCGCTCTGCATCATTTTCATAACCGGAATACCGGTTGACTTTGCCACATTTTCTGCTATATCTTCTGCATCTACTTCTTCTTTTAAAAGGCGTTTTTCGGTACTGCCGGATAACTGGGAGGAATACTCATCAACAATTTTTTCCTGTTCCTGCACTTTACCATATCGAATTTCAGCAACCTTGCCATAATCACCTTCCCTTTCAGCTTTATCAGCAGCCAGTTTTAAATTTTCGATTTCAACCTTGGCATTCTGTACTTTTTCAACTATTTCCTTTTCCTGCTGCCATTTGGCTTTAAACGTATCTCTTTCTACCGACAGGTTCGAAATCTCGGTATTTAATTGTTTTAGTTTATGTTCATCACTTTCCCTTTTAATGGCTTCCCGTTCAATTTCCAACTGGCGGATCTTTCTTTCCAGTTCGTCCAGTTCTTCTGGCATACTATTCATTTCCAAACGCAATTTGGCAGCACTTTCATCAATTAAATCAATCGCTTTATCCGGTAAAAACCGATCAGTGATATACCTGCTCGATAATTCAACCGCAGCAATGATAGCCTCATCTTTTATCAATACATGATGATAGGTTTCGTACCTGTCTTTTAATCCCCTTAAAATAGAAACAGCATCTTCTATTGATGGCTCGTCTATAATTACCTTTTGAAAGCGACGCTCCAGTGCCTTATCTTTTTCAAAGAATTTTTGATACTCACTTAATGTTGTGGCACCAATGGCCCTCAGTTCTCCCCGGGCCAAGGCAGGTTTTAAGATATTGGCCGCATCCATGGCACCATCACCCCCACCGGCACCAACCAGTGTATGTATTTCATCAATGAATAAAATGATCTGCCCCTCGCTGGTGCTTACTTCCTTTACTACTGATTTTAAACGCTCCTCAAACTCACCTTTATATTTTGCACCCGCTATCAACTGCCCCATATCCAAAGCATAAATAATTTTTGATTTTAAATTTTCAGGTACATCGCCATTTACAATACGCATAGCCAGGCCTTCTGCTATGGCTGTCTTTCCAACACCGGGTTCACCAACAAGGATCGGATTATTTTTACTTCTCCTGGATAAGATATGGAGTGTTCGTCTGATCTCTTCATCCCGACCAATGACAGGGTCCAGTTTTCCGGCCCTGGCCATTTCCATTAAATTTCTGGCATACTTATTCAGTGCATTAAACTGAGTTTCGGATGTTTGGGAAGATACCGTTGACCCCTTTTTTAAATCTTTGATTGCAGCAATCAATCCCTTTTCATTTAAGCCGGCATCTTTTAATAATTTAGCTGTGTTTTCACTACCCTGCAGCAAAGCCAGTAATAAGTGCTCCACACTTACAAATTCATCTTTAAAAGGTTTTAAGGCTGCCGTGGAACGCAACAATACATTATTAGCCTCACGGCTCAGAGATTGAGCCGGCTCGCCACCTGAAATTTTTGGAAGTTTTGAAATAGCCGCTTCCAGTTTTTCATCAACATAACTTACGTTTATGTTGTTTTTTTTGAGCAGGTAATCAACAGGCGAGTCTTTATCGTTCAACAACGCTTTTAAAATATGCTCAGTTTCTATATTTGAATTATTGGCAGTAAATGCCAATTGCTGGGCCTGCTGTAATATCTCCTGTGATTTAATAGTTAAATTTTGTGAACTCATTTTTAGCATTTTAAATATAAAACACAAAACTCAATCCAAGCGTAAATCTGCGCTATTATGGCATATCCCGGGGTTTATACCTGCCGCAAAAGCAGTCTCTTCAAAGCTTTTGTGCTATTGTTACATATATTAGTAAATAATTTTTATTACATCGTATTAACTATCCGTTAAACTAAACTAGCAGATAAATCAAAATACCAATAGAAAACAGTGTAAATCCTGTTTTTG
>JANOGE010000146.1:0-10756 GCA_031414035.1 Chitinophagaceae bacterium
TTTTAATTACTGTCATAAAATATTAATTCGTATTTCCTCTCAAAATAAATCCAATATTTAATTTTTATTGAATAACTGTTGCTAAACCTGCATTTAAATATGCTGAACCTGTCTTTAATCTTTTAAGGACAGGCCAGCACATTAGTTTTTCATAAATATTAAAGTTCAAATTATCAGCCTAATCAGTATATTTGTGCCCTGCATTTATCCAGTTGGTTACCATTAATTTTTCTGCTGCAGTAAACAGGGGTTGCGGGCTTTTTGGCATTTTTACCCAGCCCGGAGTGTATAAAACACATGTTTTGTTTATCTGATCCCACTTTGTAACAATACTGCAATCCGCATCGAAATTATACCCGGCAGCGTTATTTCCGGTACCAATATGACAACCACTGCCATTACACCTTGTTGAAATAAGTGTTCTCATATTTGTAAATAATGGGCCTTTGGCTACCACACCAACTGTTACTGTCTGTGTTTTTGTACATCCATTAATATCTTTTACACCCATTAAAAAATTACCGGCATTCAGGCCGGGAAAAACATTGCTTACCTGGTAAGCCCCGCCGTTGATGTTGTATGTAAAGCCAGTAGAACCAGTTGCTGTTAGCGTTATACTTCCGTTATTTACAGGCGTTACACAGGGTGTGGTATTTACAACAGTTGCTGTTATTGTAATGGTGATACCGGTACATGAACTTGTGGATGTAAGTGCAACCAGTTTACTGCCTAAACAACCATTTGAATTTTTTGCTGTAATGGTATAAGTACCTGCTGCAAGGTTTAAGAATGTTCCGCTTGCCTGGAATATTCCGTTATTTAAACTATAGGTAAATACACTGCCTCCGGTTGCTGATGCCGTTATTGAACCGTTGCTTTGGCCGTTTGTTGGATTTACGTTTGTTGTAGTTACGGTCACCGTTATTCCGGTACACGGATTGGTGGAACCTAATGCCACAGTTGTAACCCCGGTGCAACCATTTGAATTTTTTGCTGTAATGGTATAGTTACCCGCAGCTAATCCGGTAAATGTTCCGCTGGTTTGAAATGGGCCATTATTTAAACTATAAGTAAAGCCAGTACCCCCGGTGGCCGTTGCCGTAATGGAACCGTTATATTGACCTGTTGTTGGCTGAACTACTGAAGTTGATACCACAACAGTAATTCCTGCACAAGGGTTATTGGTACCAACTGTAATTTGATTTGTGCCTATACAACCTGCTGCGCTTTTAGCAGCAACCGTATAATTGCCTGCTGCTAAATTTGAAAAAACTCCGCTGTTTTGAAAGGCCCCGCCGTTAATACTAAACGTAAAACCAGTTCCACCTGATGCTGTTGCAGTAACCGAACCGTTTGACTGATTCGGTGAAGCATCTGTTTTTGTTAGTGTTATATTAATTGTAACTCCCTGGCAGGGATCGAATGATAAGATCTGTATTACCACCGTATCTGTACATCCAAATGAGTTTTTGCCAACCAGGTTATAATTTCTAAAAGGTTCCAGCCCGGTAAAATACCCTGAATCCTGAAACCCCCCTCCATTTAAACTAAATTGAAAACCTGTACCACCTGTTGCAGTGGCCGTAATTGTTCCGTTGTTTTGATTTAATGTAGCAGGTGTTTGACTGGCTGTTACAACAAATGAACTTCCATCACAGGAAGGCAATGGAAGATCATGCTTGCAGGCAAATTGAAAAAGGATTATGAATAACGCCAGCAGGCCTGCAATTTTAACAGCAGTATTTTTTTTCATAAACATGGGGTTTGAGATTTTAATAGAAACTAATAATAATTTGTTTAGATACTTTAGTATAAATTATTTACTTCTCTAAAAGAATATGAGTTGAATTTCATTTATAAAACGAAAAACTAAGCCAAAAGGTGTAAAAATCCGGTAAAAAGTCGCTGGACCTGCTGTTACAGCTGCTGAATCTGCAGGTGCTTTTTAAAAATGGGGAAGTATTATTCAGACAGCCAGTTTCTGAATTCAAGAGCCCTGTCAACGGCTACAACAGTATCCGACTTAGGGCGGGGTGTAAGTTTAACAATTATCCTTGAACGGGTGTGGGCTTTCATTTCTTCAATGGCATGGTGGCCAATGATATACTGCCTGTTGATGCGGAAGAAATTTTTAGGGTTAAGCATTTGTTCAATCTGGTCTAGATTAAAATCTAAAGGAAAACGTTTGCCTTCATTGGTGCAGACAAAATTGGATTTGTTTTCAGTAAAAAAATAGGCAATATCAGCTATACGGATAGATTTGATCGTATCGCCCAGCTTAATGATGAAACGGTCTTTATAATTTATTTTTGGCAACTGAATGGTCTTGAGAATTTCACTATAATCAACCGTAAATGACCGGGTGCTTTGGAGTAATATTAATTTGTCAACGGCTTTTTTTACGTCACTTTCATCAATTGGCTTAAGGAGGTAATCAATACTATTTACTTTAAAGGCCTGCAATGCATAGTCTTCATAAGCCGTAGTAAAAATAACTGGGCAGGTTATTTTTACTTTGTTAAAAACCTGGAAGCTGTTACCATCAGCTAATTGAATATCCATAAATATTAAACCGGGCATAGGATTATGCTGCAGCCAGTTAACAGCCCCTTCAACCGTTGCGTTTGATCCGGCTAAAACGGCATCCGGTATAACCTTTAAAATAATTTTCTGAAGACGGTTCAACGCCTGTTCTTCATCTTCCAGAATGAGTACTTGCATATTTAGTTCGAATAAATTATTGGAAGTCTTATTATAAATTCTGAATTATTCTGTGCCTGAGTAATTTCTCTGTGAATAAGAAATTTATACCTGTTCCTGATATTCTTTAATCCAACACCTTCACTTTCTTCTTTCTCCAGTTTATGGTTGATATTGTTCCGCACGATCAGCAGGTCTCCTTCCGAACTTATATTTATTTGTAAGGGTTTGTCTTTACTTATCGTGTTATGTTTAACGGCATTTTCAGCTAATAATTGCAATACTAATGGAGGTATAAAAGTAGATTTTTTTAAGTCAGGGTTAATATTTACTGAAACCTGCAGGGCACTTCCGTATCTTTTTTCCTGGATGTATAAATATGAATTAAGTAACTCCAGCTCTTCTTCCAGAGTGATTAATTCTTTTTGACTGTATGCGGTCATTTTACGGTAAAACTGAGATAAATGCCTGATCAGTGCAGAAGCTTCTTTAGGATCATCTTCCACAATATTCAGTAGTGCATTAAAGCTGTTAAATAAAAAATGGGGGTTTACCTGGTTTTTTAATGCATCATATTGCAACTGAATCTTTTCACTTTCCGAATGTTCGGTTTTTCTTATCATTTTAATTCTTTGCTTTAAAAACCAGTAAATCAAAGCAGCGATACAGAGCAGGGCAAGCAGGCGAAACCACCAGGTGGTCCAAAATGATTGCGCAATAGTAAAATTATAAAAGGCAATAGGGGAGGCTTCAAAATTATCGTTGGCCGAAGCCCTTACTTTCATGGAATAATTACCATAATTCAATTTTGGAAAATTAATGGTTCTGTCTGCCGTGGTTTCCCACTTTTTGCTGTATCCCTCTAGCCAGTACTGGAATTTTATTTTGTCACCTGCTTTGTAATAAGCCGCTGCCAGTTTAAAACTAAAATTATTTTGGTCATAAGTAAATGCCTTGTTTATTATGGTATCAATGTCAGTATTAAATAAACTTACACTTTCAATTACTGCAACAGGTGTAAAAGAATAAAATAACGACTGAGTGTTCAGGCAAACAATTCCTTTTTCAGTTCCAATCCAGATCTTTCCATCCTTGCTTTTGGTTATTGAATTTAAGTTTGGCTGATGTTCCGTAAATCCGGATTCACTTCCATAATGCTGAACAATATTTTTGGCGGGATTAAATACATCAATACCTTTTTTATTAATGGTAATGATATTATTATATTCATCTGCAGCGATAGAGGTTATGGTCAGATCTGTTAATCCGTTCTTAGTGCCGTATTGAATGAATTTATTTTCATCATATTCAAATAATCAATCATTGTAAGTACTGATCCATATGTGTTGATTTTTATCTTCCGCAAGAGAATAAACAACTTTTGAAGGAAAGAGTTTTTGCTGGTAAAAATTTAAGAACCGTCCATTTTCAAACACAGCTACTCCGGCTCCATCCGTAGCAAACCATACCCTGTTTTTTTTATCAATAAGTATATGATAAATGTAATCACTTCCCAGACCGTCTTTTTTACTGTAATTAGTAAAATCGATCTTTTCATTCAGATCATAATTGCTTTTTTTAAGATTAAACCTGCTTACCCCATTCAATGTTGAAATCCAAACCTGGTTATCTTTACCGGTTATATTTAATATATTGCCATAAAAGGCTATCGGGTTTTCTGCTATTCGCCTCCATTTTCCGGTTTCTATATTCATTCTGAATAATCCTTCTCCCATTGTTCCGATCCATAAACAACCAAACCTGTCCTTATACAAGCCGGTAATATCAATGTGGTTTTTGGGAGGTGTTATATCGTAGCTGCGTAAATAGTCTGTGCCTGAATTATCCTGTGTACTCTCATATAAACGCAGGTCTGGGGTGAACCAAATTCGTTTTTCATCATCTGCCAGTATGGTATGTACATTGGTAAAATATATTCCTTTGGCTGAATACCAGTACTTTAAATAATCACCTGTAAAACTTATTAATTTATTTTCAGATGCTGCCCAGATATTTCCTTCATTGTCTGTTTGCAGATCTGAAATACGCTTTGGAAATATAGTATCCTGTAAAACATTTTTTGTAAAACTGTTTTTTAGTTTATTAAAACAGATTATACCGTTTTGTTCTGTTGCAATTATTAGGTCATCCCTTAATTCAATAATATCATTCACCTGGCTATATGGCCAGTCATTTTTAATTCCGGATTCAACGATTTGTGCTTTAGCTGTATTAAATAATAAAACCCCTTTAGACTGCATTCCGATGAGGATAATATTTATTTGTTTGCTTGCTGAAATACAGGTTACAATATTGTCTGGTAACCCGTTTTTTGATGCAAAAAATTGAATTCTTTTTTTGCCGGCCTCAAATGATACAAATGATAAACCTCTGTCGGTACCGGCAATAATTTGTTTCCCATCCGGACTGAATAAACAATTTACATGATCATCACTTAATCCGTCCTTACTGTTTATATTATACAGGTGAATACCGTCATAACAGTAAATACCTTCACCGGCGGTAGCAAACCATATCCTTTTTTTGGTGTCCTGGTAAATAGCCGTAATGGCAACCTTAGGCAATCCTTCTTCAAGTTTTAAAATGGAAGCTTTATTATTTCTGATTGTGATGATAAGGCCGGACTTGCATCCTGCCCAAATAAGTCCGTTTACATCCTCCAGCAAAACGGTAATATTGGATTTGGTGTCCTGTGTTGAAAATATTTTTTCAGGAACCGTTGAATTATATTTGAATATCCCTTCCGAGGTGCCAATCCATATAAAACCGAAGTGATCCTTAAGCAAAACATTTGCTTTAAGGGTAAGGTTTTCTTCTTCAACATCAATTATTTTAGTGAAGGGGTATTGAGCTGCTACCCATTGAGTTGGTATGAAAAAACATAAAAAAAGAATTACAGGATTTAATAGTTTCATTTTTTTATAAATTCAGCAGATAAGACAACTTGTATTTCTGATGCCAGTTTTTCATGAACAATTCTTGGAATTTTAATATCATGTTCTGAAAGAAATATGGTAAATGTGCAGGTCATCTTTATAATGTTGTTTTTAACGGTAAGATCTCCCTGTAATATTCTTTCCTGCTCTATGCCATGAATGATAAATTTTCCTTTCGCCCTGATATTGTATTTGCCATCTTTTGTAAAATCATCATCTTCAATTATATGGCCACTGAAACTTGCAGCCGGGAATTTATCACTTTCCATATAATTTTCATTAAAATGTTCTCTTTGCAGCGGGCTGTTAAACCCGTCAAAGGTTTTCATTGCAACGGTAAAGGCAAAAGTTCTTTTATTTGGGTCGATAATGCCTTTAAGTTCGGTAGAAGATGCTTTTATTAGTTCCAATTCAGTCTTGGAATGAAATGAGATAAGATTTTTATTTACCATATAAACCCCTATCGTGTTTTGCGCAAAAACATGGTGTATACCAAAAAGCAGCAAAATAAATAGTAACCTGGATTTTAATTGAGCAAACATGCAGTGAAAATAATAAATTATTTTCAAGGTTGATTAGAAACAAGCAGGTAGTGATACTGTTTATGGTGTTGATTAGGGTTGATTAAATAGCTATAGAAGGTTTTAGCAACCGCACAAATACCTTTGCCAGTGCCTGTGAAGCCGAACTTCTTAAGGGCATATCTGTATCAAATATTGCCAGGATGAACCGGGAGTATTTAAAGGCAGGGTTAACAACGGAAGAATAGGATTTGGATATTATTTCTGTTGAATTAAAATTTTCCTGTTCACATATCCCTCTTTCCATTTCACTTGTACAATATACAGACCATTTAGTAAATACGGGATGGAAATATTGATGGTTCCTGTAAGATTATTCACCTTGTCCTGAAATACCTTTTTACCTTCTGTAGAAAAAAGGATTACCTGTTCAACGGGTTGTGACGAAATAATGTTTAAACGGTTATTTGTAATCAACGAAGGATAAATTCGTATGGTCATTGTTTCTTTATTGTCTATTTGTACAACGTCAGAAAAGGTTGACCGGCCGTCTTTATCTTTAATATTTAACCGGTAAAATAATTTATTGAGCCCGGAAATGAAATGCTGAAAGCGGTAATTATTTTCAGAAGGGGAATTCACCGCATTTACTTTTCCTGCACTTACATAATTCACTCCATCACTGCTGTATTCTATTTCAAACAAGGAGAGGTTTTGTTCATTGACCGTTTTCCACTGCAACTCATTAACCCCGGTAAAAGCTTTTGCCGTAAATTGAAGCAGGGTTGCCGGCAATACAGAACTGGTAACCACTTTAAAAAAAGTACCGCTGTACGAAACGGCGTACAAAACCCCATTTTCATCTTCACCAAAGCTGGTAATGAATTTAGGCAAATTACCACCCAGCACATAATTTTGTTGTGACACATTCCATCCACCACTGCCATTTGGTTTGATCAGCCAGGCATTACCCGAAATAAAATCGGAACATATATAATATCCATACATGGCTCCAAATTCGGTGCCCCGGTAAACATACCCGCCCGTTACCGAAAAACCACCTGTTGAAGAATTGTGCGGGTATTCAAAAATTGGAGAAATATAACTGGTTTGCGGAAGGCAACCAGTAGTATTATTGGGTTCAGTGCCTTCATAGCACCGCCATCCATAATTTATGCCACCCGAAGTGGCCAATGTGCGGTAATTAATTTCCTCCCTTGCACCTTCTCCTACATCAGCTATCCATACATCATTATTAAGCCTGTCAAAACTCCAGCGCCAGGGATTACGAAAGCCAATGGCAAATACCTCGTCCCTAACCAAAGGATCACTTACATATGGATTATCTATTGGAATAGTATAAAAAGGAGGCGTTGTAAAATTGTCAACATGTAAACGGATCATTTTGCCTAATAATGAGTTCCCATTTTGAGCTTCATTGGTAGGATCATTACTGCCACCACCATCACCGGTTGCAAAATACAAATGGCCATCAGGCCCAAAATGTAACTTGGCTCCGTTGTGGCCACCAACCGGTTCATCAATCGTTAATAGAACTGTTCCTGTTGTTTCATCTGTAATATTGGGATTACCTACTGCTGTTTGAAACCGTGTTATTCTGACTCCTGAGGGAACACAATAATAAATAAAGAAATACCTGTTACTAACGCCGTCATAGCCGGGGTGAAAAACAAGGCTGAGCAATCCTCTTTCCCCGGTGGTAGTGGGAATGCTGTCACCCGATATATCTAAAAAAGCAACGGGTAATATTGTTCCCCCGGAAATTATCCTTACTGTTCCTTCGAGGCCAACTATAAAAATGCGGTTGGTGCCGTCTCCTGCATTTACTATATCAAGCGATTTAGCACTAAGCCCAGATGAAATAACCGGGGTAAAAATTAATACAGGAGGGGTTTGAGCAAAACAGGAGGTACTGCTCAATAACGATATTGTCGAAAAAATAAACAGTTGTAGCACTGCGTTTTTTCTAATTTTAGTCAGCATACGCTCATTATTATATATTAATGGTCATGGGTTAGAATTAGTAACAGCACAAAAACATCATATCTACATTTTCTTTAGGCAAGCTATGAAGACCTTTCATTAAACAGGTATCATTTTTTGCACAGTTTAAGCACAATTTATTTATACCCGGGAAAACTATTTAAATCAATGCCAGATTACTGTTTTATCGGCTGTTTCTTTAAAAAAAATCTCTTTTTTCAGGTTGTTTTTTATAAAGGCTAATACCTCTGATAACTTTAAAAAGATATTGGTATATGAAGTTTATGTACAGCAAATCAGTTGTTTTGGTTGTCTTGTTCAATAATTGCTAATTTTAGCATTACTAACCCCCAAAAACGGTTGAAGCAAACAAGGATATACTTATTCCTCCCTTTTTTTTTCCTGGCGCAATTTCTACATGCCCAGATAAACCCTCCGTCGCTTTCCAATCTGTATAAAAAATATATAAATACCAGGGAGCAAACGGTTAAACTGGATTCACTAAGCCTGGTACCCGGTTCGGTTGTTATAAAAGATGTTTCTCCTTTGTATTACAGGGTTGATGAAGTGAATGCAACACTTATATGGCTGGAAAAACCAAAGCAGGAAACGGTATTGGTAACGTACCGGGTATTTCCTTACAAATTAAATGCAGTAGCCAGGCATTTAAATTACGATAGTATCCGCAATAATTTCATTAGTAATAATCCTTTCACCTTCAAATACGGAGCAAAACAAATGAATCCTTTAATGGATTTTGGAAATATGAGATCCGAGGGTAGTTTTGGCCGTGGTATTTCTTTTGGTAACAGCCAGGATGCCGTGGTAAGTTCCAGCCTGAATCTGCAGCTGAATGGCTTTATTGGTGACAGCCTTGAACTGACTGCTGCTATCACGGATAATAATATCCCGGTTCAGCCTGATGGAAATACCCAGGATCTGCGGGACTTTGACCGTATCTATCTTCAGGTTAAGAAAAATGGATGGCAGGTAAATTTTGGAGATATTGATATCCGTCAAAGTAAAAATTATTTCCTCAATTTTTATAAACGTCTGCAGGGTGTTTCTTTTATTACGGATAATAAGCTCACCAAAAATATTTCAAATTCGCTGTTGTTCAGTGGCGCAATAGCGAAAGGAAAATTTACCCGTAATATTATAACCCCCCTTGAAGGCAACCAGGGGCCTTACCGCCTGCAGAACACCAGTCTCGACCTGTACTTTGTGGTACTGGCAGGTACTGAACGGGTATTTATGGATGGTGAATTACTGCAGCGTGGCGAAGACCAGGATTATGTAATTAATTATAATACTGCAGAATTAACTTTTACTCAAAGGCGTCTTATTACCAAGGATAAAAGGATACAGGTGGAATTTGAATACTCCGACAGGAATTTTTTAAATTCACAGATATATGTGAATGATGAAGTGAATTTTAAAAATAAATTTTTTCTGAACATTGGTTTTTATAATAATGCGGATGCAAAAAACTCGTCCATTAACCAGGTACTGGATACCCGGCAAAAGCAGTTTTTGGCAGATATTGGCGATGGGGTAGATTCAGCGTATTATCTTAATGCAGTAAGAGATACACTTTCTCCCGGGAAAATTTTATATAAAAAAATGGATACACTGTATAATACGATCCTTCATGATTCAATTTTTGTTTTTTCTACAAACCCCAATGATGAATTGTATACCCTCAGTTTCACTTACCTGGGGCCCGGAAAAGGGGATTATATTTCTCTGCAGAATGCAGTAAACGGAAAAGTATATGGCTGGGTTAAACCTGACGCAAACAATGTTAAGCAGGGTGATTGGGCACCAGGAATCTTATTGATTTCGCCAAAAAAACAACAGATCATAACAGTAGGTGGCGAATATGTTTTTTCACCTAAGGCAAAACTGAAAGCAGAAGTTGCCATGAGTAATTATGATGTCAATCTTTTTTCAGGTAAAGATAAAGATAACGACAAAGCGTTTGCTGCAAAACTGCAATTTGCAAAGGATGATATAAAAGTACATCTCTTCAGCAAAAACTTATTTCTGCAAACAAAATTGGGTTATGAATTTGTGCAGGACCGGTTTAAGCCGGCAGAACGCTTACGAAATATTGAATTTCTACGTGACTGGAGTCTGCCGTATGATATTGCCACTGCAGATGAACATTTGACAAATGCTGCATTTAAATTGGGGGATAACAGTGGAAATTATTTACAATATGGAATGACCAGTTATAACCGGAGTGACAAATACAATGGATTGCGGCAACAACTGAATAGTTATAACAATCTGAGTGGTTGGAAACTAACCACCCAATTCAGTTTAACAACTAATAATAACCCGGTGCAGGATGGTATTTTCTTCAGACCAACCATTGATATGAATAAAGAACTTACCGGGGTTAAAAAAATGCAGATTGGGTTTAACTACAACAGGGAATATAATAAACAGCAAAATAAATTGGCCGATACGTTAACTCCATTCAGTTATGTATTTAATGTTTTGCAGGTATATGTAAAATCAAACCCGGCAAAGCCAAACAGGTGGGGTATTTCTTATTTTACCAGGAAT
>JANOGE010000147.1:0-8818 GCA_031414035.1 Chitinophagaceae bacterium
TCCAGCAATTCAATTCTTTCTGCCAGTGTATTAATGAGCCTTACTCCGGTAATAACAGAGGAAACAATTTTACGCGGGTGAGGATGGAAAGTAATGATAACAGATTCCCCGTTGGCCGCTGCTGCAGCTGACTTTAAATGGTCAATGATCTGCCGGTGGCCAAGGTGTACCCCGTCAAAGGTGCCGATGGTGATAACGGCATTTTTAAAAAGGGGCAGCATATTTAAATCACGATGTATCTGCATATTAAAGAACCTGCCTGGCGGCAGACAGGGTGCAAATCTAATTGATAATTTTATAATGGATATTGGATAATTGCATTGTAATTTGCGGCCAATTAATTCTTAATAATAAATTTTTTATTCTTAATGTCTCTTTACACCAAACGTGGCGTATCTGCCCAGAAAGAAGAAGTGCATGCTGCCGTTAAAAACCTTGACCAGGGCCTTTTTCCAAATTCATTTTGCAAAGTATATCCCGATTTTTTAGGAGGAGATGATGCTTTTGTAAATATCATGCATGCCGATGGAGCCGGTACAAAAAGCATTTTAGCATACCTGTACTGGAAAGAAACAGGGGATATTTCGGTTTGGAAGGGAATTGCACAGGATGCCATTGTGATGAACCTGGATGACCTGTTATGTGTGGGTATTTATGATAGTATTGTTTTTAACTCAACGCTAGACCGTAATAAAAACCTGATACCGGGTGAAGTGCTGGAGCACATTATTACGGGTTCACAGGAACTCTTTGATCAATTGAAAAGCTTTGGTATAAATATTCATTACCTGGGTGGAGAAACGGCAGATGTTGGCGATGTGGTACGTACCATTGCTGTAAATGGTACCATGACCTGCCGCTGGCCAAAAGAGAAGATTATCAGCAACAATAAAATAAAACCGGGAGACGTGATTGTAGGGTTTGCCAGTTACGGACAGGCAACTTACGAAACAACCCAAAATAGTGGCATTGGCAGCAACGGACTTACCAGTGCAAGGCATGATGTATTGAGTAAGTTTTATGAAGAGAATTTTAAAGAGAGTTATAATACCGGTCTTGATAAAGAAGTGGTTTATATTGGCAAACATCGGTTAACAGATTCGTTGACTGTTGACGGTTGGTCGTTGGCTGAAAAAGAGCAAGCATCAGTAGCCGAACATCGAACAACGAACAACGGTCAACTTGCTACGACCATCGGGCAACTTTTACTTAGCCCTACCAGGACATACGCCCCGGTAATGAAAGTTTTACTGGAAAGCCATTTCGATAAAATTCATGGCCTGATACATTGCAGTGGCGGCGGGCAAACCAAGTGCATGAAATATTTACCCGGTAATTATAAAGTGATAAAGGATAATTTATTTACCGCACCTGAAATTTTCAACATCATCCAAAAAAACAGCGGCAGTAATAATAAAGAAATGTACGAAGTGTTTAACATGGGTTGCCGGTTGGAAATTTATTGTGCTGCTGCGGATGCTGATATTATGATTGCAGCCGCCAATCAGTTTGGCATTGCAGCACAGATAATTGGCAGGGTGGAGGAAAGCAATAAAAAGGAATTGGTAATCAGGTTGAGGGATGAGGATATCTTTTATTAAACCTCATAGGTATTTAAAACCTGTGAGGTTTGTTCCAGGGTTGTTATTCAATCAAAAAAGTAATAGGCTGTTTTTTATATGCATTCACTTTTCTCCCGTTTTGAATGGCAGGTTCCCATTTGGGTGCATCTTTGATAATATCAATACAATGTTGTGCTGTTTTACTTCTCTTGTAATTTGTGGTTATTACATCAGAAACACTGCCATCAAGTTGTACAATAAATTGAACGATTACGGTGTACTTACCGGCTTTCCAGCCTTCTTCAACAGGTGTGCCGGCTTTTAAGTTTTTTATCAGGTATTTTCTCCAGGCATCTTCACCCCCGGTAAATTGGGGACTTACTTCCACTTTTGAAAACACCATATTGTTTTGTTGTGCCTGGAGTTCTTTTTCATAAAGTATTACCTTTTCAGTATAGACAAGGTTTGCTTTATTTTGTTGGTCAAGCACAAGTTTTTGTTTCAGGTTTTGAAGTTCCTGGTCATTTAGTTTTTTTTCCGTCATAGCCTTTTCAATGGAAGCATCAGCCTTTTTATACTGCAACTGTTTATCAAAATAATTCTGTTTGGCCTGGGCCATAGCATTTGTCTCCTCAACAGAATACAGTGAATAGGAAATCCCGTCTATAACCTTTTCTTTTCCATCCGGGGCTCTTAGGGTTATTTTATCAAAAGTTACGGCAGTACCATTTTCACATTTATCTAAAAATGGCCGTAGGGTATTTAATGAGTTATTAGATAAAGTGGCTGAAACAACATTGATAAATCCTGCGCCGGAAAAGTAAACCTGGGCGCTTACAAATGTATAACCCTCACTTACTGTTATCTCTTTTTGGTTCTTAAAAAAACCGACCTCTGCTTTTGACCCTTTTACATTGCCAAAGTAAAACCTTGGAGTAGCGTTATACTTCACATCCATATCAATGGCCACTTTTCCGTCAACAGGGTCCGGTATTCTTTTTATCCTGAATAGTTGTGATGATAAAAGTACTTTTTTTTCATTTTTTATAATAGCCACAGTTATCGTTGTTTCACCTGTCTGGGCTACCCTTACAATATATCTTCCATTGTTTCCGGTTATGGTGCCGTGATCAATAGTAACCAGCAGTTTGTCAGCCGGAACACCAGGTACAGCAATAGTTACCGGGTTATCCACACCAATATAAAACACATTCATTTTGTCTAAGGCTATAGCTACAGGAGTTTCTTTTTTCCTGGCGGTAGCTGTTACTACAACTTCGGCCAGATCATCCGGTTTTAATGATATATTAATGACAGACTTTTTCCCTTTAGCTTCAATTATACCGTCAAGCTTTTCTCCCTTTAAAATATTTACAGAACTTATTTTACCCGGGGGGATTGCCGTTAATTCTTCCGGGGAAATAATTTTTCCATCCAGGTAAATTAAGGCATCAGAAAAATCCCCTTTAAGTGTAGTATTTGTTCCGGTTAACTTAATTGTTTTAGTATCCTTATCAAAGAATATTGAATCAGCAGTAATAAATGATGCTTCTTTTTGTGTTAATTTAATAACTCCATATCTGCCTCTTTCACCATATTCTTTTTTTGCCTCAATGGGATTGTAAACTACAATACTGCTGTACTTCTCCCTGCTTTTTTCAACAAAATTATTGCCAAGATTCCCCATTTCTTTTGAATCAACAATAACCAACGCCTTGCTTGTATATTCCTCACTTTTTAAATAATCAGCACCTGCATGCTTCACATTTACGAAAATGCCTGCAGGTATCGTATCAGCAATTGAAATTTTGTTTAGTACAGTTTTGTTCAGCACCATGGATTGAGCAAATATTTCAATGGCAGTTAATACATTCTTTGCAATGGTTTCTTTTGCAGTATTTGTTTGTAAATAGGCCAAATCTTTTTCATTGTTAATAAAACCGGCTTCAATTAATACAGCAGGGCACGTATTAGCTTTTAAAATCCAGGCACCAGTTTGACGTTGGTTAGGTTGTGGTGCTACGGCTAAACCAAAATTATTACTGAATTCATTTAATATAGCGGAGGCTAAAATTATACTTTCAGAAGAATTTGAATATTCATCCCTGGCCACAATTACTGACATGCCCGTTTTAGTATTAGCTGATTCTTTTGGCCCGTTATCCATATGAAAAGATATAAACAGATCTGCATCTTTACTTTTGGCGAAATCTACCCGTTGCTGAGCACTCATGATCATATCCCCATCTCTGGATAAAACAATTTCAATAGCATCATTACTATTCAGTTCTTTTATTTTTTTTGCGATCGCCAGTGTCAGGTCTTTTTCTAAAATACCATCCATGCTTCCTGCACCTGCATCCTTACCACCATGCCCGGCATCAATGACTACTGTTATTTTTTCTCCATGATATAAAGCAGTATTTTTTTTCGCTTTAAAGGTAAAAGCAGCAAACACCAGTATGGCAAGGGGTAATACCATTACCCTGGCTATATAACTTACTTTAGGGTTTTTGTTTTTAGTTAACATAAGGAGTCTTCGTTTTATAGGTGAATAGAAAAATTGATTAGTGAGTTGAAACCGGTGCTTTGGATATGCAGCTTGTAAGATCATAGCTGCAAAGGCTGCCGTATCGCTGTCTTCAACCGCTTTTTTATCGGCAATAAATTCATGTATCATATTCAGCTCTTTCCGGTAAAGCCAGAAGAAGGGGTTACACCAGAAAAAAATGAGAATGGTATTTATTAATAGTTTATCGTGGGTATGTTTTTCCCGGATATGTACAACTTCGTGTTTAAAGATCCGGCTGCCGGTAGTTGTACCCATATCTATGCTGCTGTTCCAGAATATATATTTTAAAAAAGAAAAGGGAGTGTTGCTGTCATTCGTGTTCACAAAAGACACTTTATCGATCAACTGAACCGGGTATTTTTTCAAAAGGGTACGGATCAGGAATAAGGTACGGAGCATAATAAAAAAGATGATAATGGATATCACCCAGTAAAAAATGGGATATACCTGTTGCAAACCCCAGTTCGTTTCAGGGGCCTTTATGATCACGTTATTCACATACTCATCGCCTGCCGAAACCACCTGCAATGCCTTAATTACCTGGCTTTGCGGATAATCCTGCTGCCAGAAATCTATTTTCACCAGTGGTAATAACAATGAAAGCATCACTGTTACTAATAAATAAAAGCGATTGTATTGGTGGAAGATCTTATTGCGGAGAAACAGCCAGTAATAGCCAAACAATATGCCGGAACAAATGATGACCTTTAGAATATACCAGAAGTAGGGAAGCATAAAATTATTTTAAATGGTTAACTTCTTTTTATCTGTTTCTGGTTTCTCGTTAGTTAGACTCTGCAATTTTCAATAGACTAACGGGAAACAAATAACGGGAAACCAGAAACGGGTTAATTACTTTTTCTTCAATTGCTTTAACAACAACTCCAGGTCATCCACACTTAAATTATTTTCCTTTACCATAAAGGATACCGCATTACTGAATGAGCCTTCAAAGTATCCTTTTACAAAGGCCTTCATCGTGTTTTTGCTGTAGGCATCTTTACCAACAAGTGGAAAATACTGGTGCATTCGTCCGAATACAGTAATGCCCACAAATTCTTTATCCACCAATATTTTTATAATAGTGGCTACAGTATTGTTATGTGGCCTGGGTGCAGGTAATTCATCAATAATTTCCCGGAGAAATGCTTTGTCAAGCTTCCATATCACCTGCATGATCTGTTCTTCGGCTTTCGTTAATATTTTCATTTTATTTTATTTATACCGGTAACAACCGGGAAACATAAATGTAAAACTAATTATTTAGTTTTACAACTATTTATTTAGTTATTCACACTTTTTAACAAATAGTGAAGAAATTAGTTTTCAAAGGAGAAGATGTAAAGGTTAAATTTGCCGGTAATGCCACTCAAGCAGAGATCTTTTTACCGGCAGTACAAAATAAATCAGGCTCTCCCCATTTTTCAATAATGGGATAAGGGCAAAAAATAAACCACTAACCAGGAACCGTTTATGTCGAAATCCATTGTTGAATTAAAGCATGTAAATATTTATCAGAGCAACAGCCTTATTTTAAGTGAGGTGAATATTTCTGTAGATAAAGGGGAGTTTGTTTATTTGGTAGGTAAAACCGGAACGGGTAAAAGTAGCTTGCTGAAGACCCTGTACGGTGATTTGCAGTTAACCGTTGGTGAAGGTTGGGTAGTTGGTCATAACTTAAAGGAATTAACCTGGAAAACGGTACCTTTTTTGCGGCGTAACCTCGGCGTGGTCTTCCAGGATTTTCAATTGCTGACCGACAGGAATGTAAATGAAAATATGAAATTTGTTCTTAAAGCTACCGGCTGGAAGGATGAGAAACTGATGGATGAAAAAATAACCGATGTGTTGGAAAAGGTGGGACTGAAAACCAAGGGTTTTAAAATGCCTTTTGAGTTAAGCGGGGGAGAGCAGCAACGTATGGATGTTGCAAGGGCACTTTTAAATTCACCTAAATTAATTCTGGCAGATGAGCCAACAGGTAATCTTGATCCGGAAACAAGTGATGAAATTATGCAGTTGCTTTTTCAAATCTGCAGAGATTATAATACGACCATTATTATGGCTACACATGATTACCTGGTAATTAAAAAATTCCCGGCCAGGACAATAAAAACAGAACTGGGTAAAGTTTGGGATAATGCTACTGTAGAAATGTCATAAGCCTCTGGGCATTCACTTCATTATTATATTGTGTATTTAGCAGGCCCTGCCGCTGCTGTACTTCGGGTTCCGTAAATGGTAAACTGTAAAGTTCTTTTATTTTCTTTTGAAAAGAAACCGCATCTTCTGTTAGGTGGCAAAAATTTTCCAATCCTGAACCATTAGCCGCCGCTTTATTTACCAGGCAATGCCTTCCGTTAAATAAAGCATTTAATAATTTTAATTTGATACCCGTATTATTTAAAGAGGGGAGTATGTGTATATGCGCTTTGGCGATCAGGTCCTGCATTTCTGATGGGGAAGGATTAATTACCAAACAGGTATGCTGATACTGGTGCGCCAGGGTTTGTAATTTTTTAGATGGATTTTTTCCGGCTATAACAAAAGGTATGGTAAGGGTATTAAATACATTTTGCAATAACCAAAGGGCCGCTTTTTCATTTTCATTAATGGCCAGGTTGCCATGGTACAGGCAAAAATTACCTTTACCTTCTTTGCCTGTTGCTAAAGTAAAAGGTAAAAAAACAGGAAGATAATGTATATCTTTTGCTGAAAAAAGCTGCCTGTATAATTCAACATCATGTTTACTTACTGCCAAAAATGTGGCTTTGCCGGCTATACTCTTTTCATATTTTTTTAATAACCTGCTTTCGTTTAAGAAATAAAGCCTTTTAAAAAAACCGGTTTCCAGTTTTGCCAGTTGTTTATAATATTCGAATTCGGCATTATGTAAACGCACAAGAACTTTTCTGTTGTAGAGCTGTTCACTGTTTAAATAATACGTACAGTGAATTCCTTCCAGCAAAACCGGGTAATTGTCCTTTTGAAGGTCAGTTATTAGTTCCGTATTTACCCGGGAGTTGACAATTAAAGGCAATTGAAGAGAAAAACCTTTTATATAATTTTTTCGTTGATAATACTTTACGGTTGAACAATACTTATTTAATTCAGGCTGTGCTGTACGGCCCTGCGTAAAACAATGCAGGTGGATTTTTACGCCGAGGGCATATAATGCTTTTAGTTTGTAAAACAGGTCTATTACTCCGCCATAATCAGCCGGCCAGGGAACATCATGCGTTACAATATGGAGGTGTTTATCTGTCATTTTTGTTTGCGTAAAGAAAAAAATAAGCAGAAGATCGGTAACAGGATTCTGCGTATTCTCATCTACTCATTTTCTATTCGGTTAAAGATATTTGCATAAAAACCGATCAGCTTTTTTTCTTCGTTTTCCCAGTTTAATATTTGTTTCGCTTTCCGGCAGTTGTACTTTAAGCGGTTATACCGGATTTCATTATTCAATAATTCATTAATGCCTGTAGTCAATGTTTCTGTTAAAAGGTCGTCCACTAAAATGGCTACTTCAAATTCATCGTTAATTCTTTTATACTCCGGAAAATTCATACTGACCTGTGGAACTTCATTATTGATGTAATCGAAAAATTTATTGGCTAATGAATAGTATTGATTAAGACCTGTATTTTCGACTAAATTTATGCCTGCATAGGCATTTTGTGTTATCAAATCCAGTTCATCTGGTAATACCTTACCTTTTACAAACACTTTATCCTGCAGATTGTTTAAAGCAATAAGGCTTTTTGTTTGTTCCATAAAATTACCATCGCCATAAATGTCAAGCCTTGCATTTATGCCTTTCATTGCCGGGATAAGGAATTCAAGCCCCCGGGCTTCATTTACAGCACCCTGGTACAGAATGATCTTTTCCTTAATTACCGGTTCAGCATGCAGGGTCTTTTGAGGCGGTATATTTCTTATCACGGCATAATCAACACCATATAAACTTTTAAACTTTGCAGCAATACTGTAGCTTACTGTATACCCTCTTTTAAATTTAGGTACCCATTTTTTCTCGATCCATTGCCATATCCTGAAGATCCCGGGCCTTGTTATAATTTCTTTTTGTTGTGAAAAGTATTCATGTGCATCATAAACCCTTTTTGTGGTTTTTAATTTACTGAAAAGCCATACAGGAAGCAGGGTATCCAGGTCGATACAACAAATGATATCTGTTTTTTTAAACAGCAGGTAAATGAACAACCGGATATTATATTCGACATAAAAGCCAAAGCCTTTTTTGAAAAAAGTTTGCAATCGCTTTTGTAAGTACCCTTTTTCAGTCAGCGGAGGCGAAGATTTATTCCTGGTTCCGATCAATGTTACCGAATACCCGGCATCAGCCAGTGAGGTACATATGCGTATCATACGCTGGTCGTAGTTAAGTTCATTGGTTACTGTAAAGATTATCTTCCTCAATCTGGTTACTTTATAACAATAAGAGAATCATTCTTTAACCTGCTGTAACAAAATTTAGCCGGCTATATCGGCAATATTCAAAAAAAATCCTTAATCCGCCACTTAAAAACCAAATTTTCTTTATAATTTGGTGGCAAAAGTACATAGAAAATTTGGTTTTTAAGTGGCGGATTAAGGATTTTTTTTGAATATTGCCGATATAGCCGGCTAAATTTTGTTACAGCAGGTTAAAGAATGATTCTCTTAT
>JANOGE010000148.1:0-29708 GCA_031414035.1 Chitinophagaceae bacterium
GTCGTCTCTCCAGGGCCTATAATTAAAGGATTTGCCGTTATCACAATATTCGGCAATGGGTTAACAGTTAAAATAGCAATCGCTGATGTGGCTGCAGCACATGTTGCTGTACCATTAATGATCACCCTGTAATAATAACCACTCATGCCTACAGGTGGTGCCGTTACGGTAAGTGTAGCTGTTGTAACTCCACTGTAAACTCCGCCATTGATAAGATTCGTGTAAGTAGCACCGGCATTACTGCTTACCTGCCATTGATAGTTTAAAGTGCCACCACCTACAGCAGTAACAGAAAAGGTTGCTACTCCATCTGTACATATAGTTTTGTTTACGGGCTGTGTGGTAATGGAAACTGGCAAGCCAACAGTAACTACAACTAGTCTGGAAGGTGAAAAACAAGGTGGCACAGTATCAAAATTGATGGAATAACCACCCGAAATAACACCTTGGTCGCCCGTACCATCATCATCAAAAACAAACAGTTTCCATAAACCGTTATAATTACCCGTTAACATATTTATTCTTGGGTCCTGGGAAATAGAACCCGGGCCCGGTACAGGGAAATTATCCGGCATTCCGTTATTGGTAGGTCTATAAGTACCGGTTGGATTAGCTGATGTTAAACTCATGAAAGGACTCCAGTCAATAAATGTATAAGTAGCATTGATCGCATTAGCACCGCCTACATCCGACATCAATAGTACGTTTTGTCCTGTTGGTGATTGCAACACTACGTCAATATCATTTGACCTTGTATGGTTCACACCGTTTAGTACGATTGAGCTGACCCTCACGCCTGTTAATGGTAACCCACTAACAGTTAAATTAGATGGATAAAGTGCTGCAGTGCCCCCAACAGGTATGGAGATAGCAGCTGGGTTGGTGAATGAAGCCAATCGCCCCGGTAAACTTTCTGTAGTTACTGCGTAAGTGTAAGTTCCGGCCGGTGTAGGCCTTGCCCAGACTGAATCAGCAGGTGTTCCAATATAAGGGATGGTAGCTGCCGGATCCGAAAATAATCCGGAGATAGGAGACCATAATGCAGGAGTAGCCGTTATTCCTGATCCACAGGAATAGGTAATTCCTAAACACCAGGACGTTAAAGTACCTACATCTGATGTTATGCCATCATAAAAGCCCAGGGTCCAGTATCCATTTGGTACTGAAAATAATTCAGTCCACCAAACCGCCATTGGTAGCATTCCTGTTGGGCCGGTTGGTCCAAATACGCCTGGAGTGTTTACTAAATCTGGTCTGAATGTGGCTGTATATGGATTGGCGCCACCACTTAAGGCAAGTGCTCCCAAAGAGCTGATAATTGTATTAACAAATCCTGTAGTAGGACCGTTGCCTCCTGTGGCAGACAGGTAATAGTCAAGATTCATAATATTTCCATTGGGCGCTTTTAATACAAAAACCATGTTACCTATCCTGGTATGTGGCATATTGATGGTTACCGTCAGACCGGTTATAATACAGGCAGGAATGCCGGAAACAAAAATGCTGTTTGAAACACCTACAGGGTTATTGTCAGGTACCGGAATATTAATTGGTCCTGAACAAAACTGAACTGTTGTTGGTGCTGATGCAACTTTTAATTTTACGGCTGGGTCACCCAGGCACATAACAGCAGGATTGGGCGTTACAACAGGTGCTTGAGGAGTATAGTTTACCCGGGCCGTAGCAGTATTAGTACAACTGGTACCAGTAAGGGTTCCTGTTACCGTATATACTGTATAAGAAGTGGGTGCAGCGTACACAGTAGCCGCATTACCGCCGGCATAAGGAACTGTATGGGTACAATCCATATACAAACCTGCTAAAGGAAACCAGATATAAGTATCTGCACCACTTGCTGTGAGAACATTACAAGGTCCTCCATTTACAGCTCCGCCACAACTTGTAGCTGGAGTAACTATAACAACAGGAGGTACACAGGTATTATTATTGGTTATTGCAGTTATACGGCAAGTGTTTTGAGTGCCGCAACCTGCATTGGTATTAATGTGGGAGTAATACGTACCTGCGCCGGTTGATGTCCAGATTAATGGTGTAATACCAAAAGCAATTACAGGACCACCGGGTGTCCCCTGCCGTACCGTAAAAAAATCGGTGACGATGCTGCTGGTTACTTTATATGAAGTTGTGGCAGTAACGTTGTTAATGGCAGAATAGTCTCCCGCAAAAGCACAAGCATTTATTTGTACCGTATTGCCCGGTAAAGGAGCCGATACAATGCCGGATGAATTGCCGTTTGTACATTGGGCGTTTGCGTTTGTGCCTAAATGCAATATTATAAAAAGCAATAAGCTAATAAATAAAAATTGCCTTCTTATATTGTTGTTTGCATTATGTAGGCGGGAGTATAATTGAATCATTCAGTATTCGTTTGGTGTATAAAATTGCTGGGACATTAACAAAGTACTGATTATAAATCATAAAATATTCTTTTTCCTTAATTATCCCGATCCAAATTTAATTTTATTTATTACCCGGCATTTAGTTTTGCATTATCAGAATGTCATGATGACCCGGGTTATCCCATTTATATAGGTTTAATAACAGGATTCGTGGTTGGTTTTCTAAAACAGATAAAACAAACCTTTACATTGAACCTGGCAATACAAACTCTGTCATTTTACTTTTTTTTCTTTATTGTGACTAAAGTATAAAAAAAGTCCCCCGGTAAACCGGGGGACTGTATAACTGATCATCAGTTAGTCTTATTGAATTACTATTCTGCACATGCTTAACCGGTTGCCGTTTCTGTCACCAATTTCAACCCAGTAAAGTCCCTTTCCATTTCTCCGCATATCCACATCCATTCTGTCATACGGCCTTCCGATAGTGTAAACCTGTGTTAACACCCTGTCACCTTTTGCATCAAAAACAGTTAATGTTCTTGGTAAACCACTATTGTTTGGTCCGCTATAGTATCTAACCTGGAACATACCACTGTTTGGATTCGGATAGATGAAACACTTACCACTTACAGAATCTTTGATAATAACGGTATTGGAAATATTGGTACATCCGTTAACGTCTCTAACCCTTAACTGGTAGGATCCCAAACCATCGATATCTACATTCAGTGAGCCGGTAGTGGCATTTGGAACCACCACTCCGTTTCTCAGCCAGGTATAACCTCCATTAGGATCGGCTGCAGAAGGAGATACCGTAGAATTAATAGTGTAGGTCAATCCCGGGAACAGGCTTACCACATATGGAGCCTGACCAATCACAATGGTTGGTAAAGGATTAACAGTAAGTATCCTCTGGAATGAGAATATAGCAGGACAAGGTAAAGCACCCTGTATGCTGCAACGGTAATAATAACCACTCATGGTCACCGGAGGTGCCGTAATGGTCAATGTTGCTGATGTAGCACCGCTGTATACCCCGCCGTTATTAATGTTCGTGTAGGTATTACCACCATCAGTACTTACCTGCCACCTGTATGTGTAAGGGCCAGAACCCGCTACCGCAACAGTGAACGTTGCCACCTTATCGGTACAGATGGTTTGGGCAGCCGGCTGTGCCGTTACCGTTAATGGTTGATTTACCGTAACCACCACTGTTCTTGCAGGTGATATACATGGAGCAACGTTAGCAGCTGAGAGATAAACGGCACCATTAAAGTTCCTCGGATTGTTTACCATTGGGCCAGGAGCCGCAGGACCGCCCCAGCCTACATTACCACCTGTTATGATCGAACAACCATTATTGGTGTATGTAACGGTAGTAGCAGCACCATTGGTATAAGCAGGGAATGTTGCACCTGTTAATGAGAGTACAATACCATATGTAGCACCTGCAGGAATAGAAAGGGATAATCCGGTCAGTACCGCGTTTAAAGCACCCGCTGTAACATTACCTGCGGTTGGGCCACCAAATTGAATCCAGCCATTAGCAGCATTAATAGTTCCGGGGTTACCGGCAATGGGTGTTATTTTGTAGAAGGCACTGGCAACAATGGCCCCTGAACCAAAGGTATTAGTTGATATACCGGTGAGGTTCATAGCCACAGCATTGCTGTTGGAAACATTAAAGGCTACTGAATTATTGCCATTTCCGCCTGCCATTGGTGTTGTAACAACGGCAGGTGGTGGTGATATGCTCTGAACCGTTGCTGTATAAGGATTAGCACCAATGGTGGTTGGTTTTGCCCATACAGAATCTACGGCTGTTCCCGCTACGTATGCTGTTGAAGCAAGTGCATCTAAGAACAATCCAAGTGCTGGGCTCCATACCGCCGGTGTAGCTGGTACACCAATAAAATAGGTGATCTCCAGTGTCCATGAGGATAAAGTTCCTAAATCGCCAGGTCCGCCATCTGCCATGGCTAATGTCCATGTACCATTTGCATTATTAGCAGGTACGGCATATATATCATTCCAGCTAGCTGCATTGGAAACAAAGCCGGTTGGATTTTGTACTACTACGCCTGCAACCGGGGTATTTAACAGATCAGCTCTCCAGATAGGAGTAGCGCCATAAATGAACGGAGCTACAGCTACTGAATTGAAAGCAGCAGTACCCGCCGAACTTGCAGAAGCATTATACCATCCCCATGTTGGAACACCTGAAGCAGGGCCCGTAAAGGCACCACCGGCATATTTATACAAATTCAGTATAGATGTTCCTGTAGGCGGTTTAAGGTTAAAGATCATATCGCCCGGATAAGTGTGCGACATATTTAACCTGACTGCCATAGAAGATATGGTTGCATTGGCGGGTATACCGGATACCGTTATAGTTGAGCTTGCGCCTGTAGCTGTATTATCCGGAACCGCAACATTGACTGTTCCGGAAGGGAATGATAAATTAGTAAATACAGATGATGAACTCTTCAGTTTTACAGCAGGATCACCCAAACACATGGTTACTGATGATGGTGTAACCGTAGGTGCAGGTGGTGTGTAGTTTACAACAACCGTAGCGGTATTACTGCAGGTTGTTGTGGCATCGGTACCTGTTGCTGTGTACACTGTTAATGCTGTTGGTGCCGCATATACCTGCGGTGTTTGTGTACCGGCAACATATGGTATTGTTGCTAAAACATCCGTATACAATCCTGTTGCAGGAGACCACGTAACGGTAAGTGGTGAACCTGTTCCGCCCGGTGTGGTATAATCAATGGTTATATTCCACGATGCCAGCGTTCCAATATCGCCTGCGCCGCCATCACACATGGCCAGCGTCCAGGTACCATTGGTAGATGGGCCTGTTGTATATAATGCTCCAAAGTTTGGTGCAGCCGATATAAAGCCTGTTGGGTTTTGAACCGTTGGGCCAGCAACCGGTGTATTGATCGCATCTGCTCTCCATGCCGGAACTGCACCGTAAATGAATGGAGCAGCAGCTACTGTACTCCAGGCTGTACCTCCCAGCTGACTAACTTTTGCACCGTACCAACCCCATGTTGGAACTCCGGAAGCAGGGCCCGTAAACAGGCCACTTCCATATTTGTACAAATTAAGGATCTGGTTATTTGGTGCCCTGAGATGGATGATCATATCACCCGGGTAGGTATGTGAAAAATTATTTAATGTAACAGATACATTGGTAATAGTAGCATTGGCCGGAACACCGGCAATGGTTAAGTTATTGCTTACTCCATTGGCGGTATTATCAGGAACAACCAGGTTTATGGGGCCTGAAGAAGCTGTTACTGCACCAGGAACCGGAGGTGCCGCTGAACCGGTTGACAATAATACACCATTAACACCTGCCACTCCACCGCAAATGGGGCCTGCCGGGGTAATGGTTACAACAGGTAGTGCTTTGACGGTTAAGATCGCTCCGTTCGTATAGGCAACCGGGGGACATGTGCCACTCAGTGCCAAACGGTAACGGTATGTGTTCATGGCTAAAGTTACCGGGTTAACGGTAAGCACCGGGGTATTAACACCTGAATAAGGTGCCGTATTTACAAGGTTGATATAATTTAAACCGCCATCGGTACTTAACTGCCATTGGTAAACCACAGCGGTTCCGGTTCCTGCTGCCGTAAAGGTGGCAACAGAACCATTACAAATGGATGTACTAGCCGGTTGGGCCGTTACTGCAGGGCGGTCATTTACCGTAATGGTAATACTTCCCTGGCGTATACAACCTGCACCGTTGTTATGTGTTACCGAGTATGTAGTAGTAACTGCAGGCGCAGCGGCTACCGGGTTTATGGTTGTTGAACTTAATCCTGTAGCAGGAGTCCATAAGAATGTACCTGTAGTAACCGGGGTTAATGAACCACCGGTTAATGTTACTGTACCATTATAATTTCTTGGGTTAAATCCAGGAGCACCCGGTGCTGCAACACCACCATAACCAACATTGCCGCCAGTGGTAATGGTACAACCACCATTGGTATAAGTTACAATACCCGCTCCATTTGTGTAAGCAATATTTGCAGCATTACCGGCTGTTAATCCTTCAAGAGCAATACCATAAGTGGCTCCCGGAGGAATCACAAGTAGTAAACCTGACAGCACTGTATGTACGCCACCGGCTGTTGAAGTACTTGCACCGGCTCCAAACTGTATCCATCCATTTGCACCACTTATTGCCCCCGGAGCACCGGCTATCGGAGTTACTTTATAGAAAATCCTGGCATTCATTGCGCCGGAATTCAGGCAACGACTTGTAATACTGGAGAAAGTAGCAGGAAAAGCATTGCTATTGGTTATATTAAATGTAACTAATGCCTGCCCATTACCTCCTGCTGTTGGAGCTGCAGGATTGGCATTTATTAAATTCCCTTCATATACAGTTAGCAAAGCAGGATCACCGGCACATAAGGTAGAACCCGGTGTAGCAACTATACTTAATGGTAAAGCAACTGTAAATGTTAATGCTGCAACCGATGAGCTCACCTCAACACAACCTGTAACCTGCACAGCTGCACGGTACCATGTATTAGCTGCTATATTATTATACGTTAAAGTAGTAGTAGTATTGGCAACTGGAGTCCAGGGGCCACCGGCACCTACAGTAGAAACCTCCCAGCGAACAATATTACCTGTATGTCCGGATAGTGTTAAAGTACCGGTATTGGGTGTTCCACAAATAAGAGTAGCAGGTGGATTGACTGTACCACCAATAGATGCAGCCACTACGGATAAGATGCCAGCGCCGGAGTTGGTTCCAACAGGGCAATCAATAGTAGTCATAAAGCAACGGTATTGGTTATTATTTAAACCAATGGCTGCAGGGTTTACCGTTAATGTAGCTGTAGCAATACCAGAATATGGAGCAGCATTAGGAACCGGGGTCCAAGGGCCACCAGCACCTGTTGTGCTTAACTGCCATTGATAAGTGATAGGATTAGCTGCACTTGCTGTTACACTGAAAGTGGCCAATGTGTTGGTACAAACTGTTGAGTTGGCTGGTTGTACAGTTACTGTTGGGCAACCGGCAGCAACCGGGGTTATTGGTGTAATCACTTGCGATACATTAAAGCGCCTTGTTCCGGCAGGAACATCAAAGAGGCTGCTTCTCATTACCACGTTTCCTGGAAAAGCTCCCGGGCCTACAGTTACTGTAAACTGGTAGTTTACTGTTGAGCTGGCAGCCTGGTTAACCACCCAGCTTACCACCCTGTTACCTGCATTATAAGTTCCACCAGCAGTAGCACTAACGAAAGTTACGTTTAAAGGTAAAGTATCTGTAAGTAATAAATTGGTTATAGCTATTCGGCTACAAGTGCTTACTGCATTTGTATATGTAAGATTCTGCCCATCAGGAATAGTTGGGGCAGAAGCTGATAAAGCTACCTGTGATTTGGCCGTAAAATCCGGTGTCTGGTCGGAAGAACTGGTTGCCAATCCCTGGCTTGCAAAAGCACCCATACCTCTTTTTCTAAACGCTTCCCAGATTGAGCAGGAATAGGCACCGCCATATAAAATGGTATCGGCTTGTAAAATTCCATTTCTAAGGTCAATGAAACCAGGTCCACATGGAACCAGTTTCATTCCCTGTATAATTAAACGCATGGCAACAACGTTTCCTGCAGTACTTGTACCATTATAATATATGGTTGGGTTAATGGTACCCGCCTGCTGAATAACAGCCCAGGTCATTTCCCAGGCAGCTGCGCACCAATGTTCTCCCCTGTCATGTACAGCTCCGGGTAAAACATTCTGGTATACTTTATTATTAATGGCAAAATCTGTACTGTAACGCTGACTACGGATACCGGCTCCTGTAGTTGGTTGGTTTAAAGCATAGGTTCCAATACCCCTTGGTACCAAACCAGTATTTACGTTTGCTGTTGACCAATCCTGAGTCATCATCAGTGCAATATAATCACTGATACCTTCTCCACTTGATTCACCATTACTCATACAATTTACATTCGCTGGCCCGCCAACTATACGGTTGCTTACACCATGGCCAAATTCATGGGCAATGATCCCATTATCAACGTCGCCATCCCTGTCGGGTGTAGGTGCCGTCCAAAGGTACATTTGCATTCTTCCGCTTCCACCATCAGCCGGTGTGGCAAAATTTGCGTTGTTGGTACCACCTCCATCCTGGGCTTCTGCCAGAACATGGTCGTTACCAACACCACCTCTTGCTAAGTTATTAAATTGAAAATTACCTCCCACTTCATCAAAACCATAAGCATACAATACATCATGAATGATATTATTGTAATAAAAAAGGTTGGTTATATTAAATTGTTGATTGGGCGGTGTTGTTACTATTGGTTCCTGCGTATAATCCGGTGTAAAGTCAAATGACAGATTAGGCAACGGTGTTGTTGAGGTAACCGATTTTGTTGGGAGTGGTGTATTGGGAGAACCGCTTCTGTCCTCATATGCCCAAACATTGTTACCACGGGAATAATTATAATCAGTACCGGTGGCATCAGTACTATGCCATTTTAACGTAGTGGCATTGGCAGATGCAGCAGTCCATGGATTATTAACAACAGCACTTGATGGGGCACCGGGCATAAAGCTGGGTGCTTCATATGGCAAAGGTATAACCCTGTAAACTCCATTATCAGCCAAAGTAGGGCTGTACTTTAATTCAGTTACAACTTTATTTACCGTCTTGAAATCAAATGAAATGTTTCCGCCAAAACTTTCTTTTGGAATATCATTTACATGATTGTGATTTAATCCGAAATCAAAAACATGCTTTGGATCGTCCCAATTACAGGAAACGGTCAGGTTATCACTACCCAGAATATTCTTACTGGAAGCATCCACTTTTACCAACCAGTAATCGGAAGTAGTTGTTGGAATAAAATAAACCTGCCAGCCTAAACGTAATGAACTTCCATCTTCGGAAGGAAACCACATCAATTGAGCGGTAATGTTCTCACGGGCAACACCTAACTTACCAAACTCCATTTTACGGCCATCCTCTTTAGTGCTGATCGCAACGGCTCTTTCACGGGCGATAATATTTTTATCAGCAAGAGCTGCTATCACAGCAGATTCTGCTGTTACAGAAGGCATTCCCGATAACAGGTTTACCTTTTTGTCCATGTCGGCAATCCGTCCACCGGCATTCGATACCGGAATATTGTTTTTAAAAGCAATTACCTGTATCTGGTTATACACAGGTATGTCTTTAAATGCCTGCTGCAGGTAAACATACCTGATACCAACTGATTTGTCCAGAAATGAATTTGAAACCGTTAAATTATTAAGGTCGTCGGCCGAAAGGCCCAAAGCGATCCTGTTTTCGCTTACCAGCTGTAAAGCGGCATTACGATCAGGATTCATAAACTGTGCATTTGAAATAAATGCACAAAACAACAATGGAATAAGAAAGAGGAGAATTTTTCTCATAAAAAATGTTTTGATGGTTAAATAAGAAAAAAACGGTAACAATAAATACCGTGATTATTTCAAAAGGATATGGAAAAAATACTTAAAAATAAACGGATAAAAGAAAAAAATAACTTGTTATAATGTTCTTTTAAAGCAGGTTTGGTGATCTTAAGTATAAATAATTCAACAATTTAGAGAAAATAATTATCATAACAAGTGAAAATCAGAATTTTTTTTTAAAATATTTCAAATGTGGCCGTCAAATGATGCCCATCCTTAAACAAAACGTATATTTTTTTTATTGCCAAGAAATAAGTGTTTACTTCCCTTAATTGTCCTGACCTTACATTTAGCTGATTATTTAATTAATTATTACCGCAAAGAATGCAAAGGTTTCGCAAAGAAAACGCAAAGAATTCTACAATATCCAAGCACCCATTTTTAAAGAATAATGAACTCTGGCAACGGGTTAATTAAATAATATATATCCAACTGTCTTTTTGTTTGTAAATTGTATTATAGAGCTTTACAAATTAATGAAAATGAATAAATGGATTCTAGCAATAATAGTCGTGTCCTCTTTCCAAAAAACAATTGGACAGGATATTTCTTCCATGATCAATGCCGGTTCAGTAGCCATTCAACCCAAATTACAGGAATGGAGAAGACACCTGCACCAGAACCCTGAGTTAGGCAACAGGGAGTATAAAACGGCTACATATATTGTTGAACAATTAAAAGGACTTGGGCTTGACATTCAAACAGGAATTGCCAAAACCGGTGTTGTTGCTGTTTTAAAAGGAGGTAAACCCGGCCCTGTCATTGCTTTAAGAGCAGATATGGATGCCCTGCCTGTAAAAGAAAGGGTAAATCTGCCCTATACCTCTAAAGACAGTACAGATTATGCTGGCCAAAAATTGCCGGTTATGCATGCCTGCGGACATGATGCCCATGTGGCCATGCTTTTAGGTACTGCCAGGGTTTTATCAGCCATGAAGAAAGATATACAAGGCACTGTAAAATTTATCTTTCAACCGGCAGAAGAAGGCCCGCCGGTGGGTGAAGAAGGAGGTGCCGGGCTGATGGTAAAAGAAGGAGTAATGGAAAACCCAAAGGTGGATGTGATCTTTGGTATGCACATAGAATCCTGGATACCTGCCGGTGATATACAATATAAACAAGGCGCCTTCATGGCATCGGCAGATATGTTTACCATTAATGTAAAAGGCAGATCATCACATGGCTCTCAGCCCTGGTTGGGTATTGACCCCATTGCAGTATCCGCTCAGATCATTGAAGGGCTTCAACATATTGTGAGCAGGCAAATGGATCTAACCCGGGCCCCGGTGGTTATAACAGTAGCAAAGATAAACAGTGGGGTACGTTTTAATATCATTCCGGAAGAAGCATTTATGGAAGGGACTTTACGGACACTGGATAGTAAAATGAAGATAGATGTTCAGGAACGGATAACGTTTACTGCTGCTAAAATTGCAGAAGCATCCCATGCAACAGCCGAAGTAAATTTTTATGAAAAGACCCTGGTTACGTATAATGATCCGACCCTGGTTGAAAAAATGATCCCTTCTCTGCAGGTGGCCGCGGGTAAAACAAATGTGCGGCCAATGGATTGGGTTACCGGTGCAGAAGATTTCAGTTATTTTGGTACAAAAGCGCCGGCTTTCTTTTTTTATATCGGAGGAATGCCCGCTGGCAATGATCCCAAAAAAGCGCCGCCACATCATACTCCCGATTTTATGATTGATGACAGCCGGCTATTCGTTGGCGTTAAAGCATTCTGTCAACTGGTATTTGATTATCCGAAGGCCATTAAACATTAAGTGCCTGTTTTTTAATGCGCATAATCCACTTCAAAATTTCCTTTGATCCGCTCTATGGAAGGGTTGAAATATCCGAATTTCAGATCGGGAAATTCCTCCCGGATGAGTTCCATCATTTGTTTTACACCCATACATTCTCCGGTTTCGGTTACACCGGTTTTCCCCAAATACCAATCGGGGTCAATATTAAAATTGCGCCACTGGATCATACAGAGGTCTGTTTCCCTGATCAGTTTTCGTAAAGCTTCATATTCCTCTATGCTGTCCGTCATACCCGGGAAAACAAAATAGTTGATACTTGTCCAGCCGCCATAACTACGCATGATTTTTAAACTTTCAAACAGATCTTCAAATGCATAATTATTAGGCAGGTAATAAGAAGTATAAATATTTTTACGGGCCGAATTGGTGCTTACCCGCATACTGTTTAAACCCACTTCGCACAAAGCCTTAACGGCTTTTGGCATACTGCCATTGGTATTTATATTGATGCTGCCCTTTTGGGTGTGTTTTCTAATTTCAATGATGGCATCTCTTATGGTTTCCCACATTAACAGGGGTTCTCCTTCGCAGCCCTGTCCAAAACTGATCAAAGGATAAGCCGCCGTTTGCAAATGCGGAACAGTGAATTCAACGATCTCCCCGGCAGTAGGCTTAAAGGTCAATCTGTCCTGTGTGCTGATGATGGTCTCTTCTTCGGGTTGAAAAGAAATACAGCCAACGCAGTTTGCATTGCAGGCCGGGGAAACCGGAACGGGGCACTCCCATCGTCCAATGGCAAGGTTACGGGCAGCCGGACAGGTATAGGTAAGGCAGCAGTTTTCCATTAAGTGTTTAACCAGGCGGTTATGCGGATAGGCTTCTAATAATCTTTTTGTACCTGCTTCAATCAGCGCATCATCATACCCTTCCGGTTCCTGCCTGATGTCCTGTTCAATACGTACCGCAGGTACATAAATCTTTTCATCCTGCCAACCGGCAGCTGTGTAACAAAATAAAGGCAAGGTGGGTGCCTCTTTTTCAGTTTCGTAGGCAGCCATATATAAACCGGTATGGGCAGGCGGAATAAAAGCAGCAACGGCCCAACCTTTCTTACAAAGCCGCATTTCCCCAGTTTCCACATCAATACCAATTCCCTTGCGGCCCGGTAATTCATATAAATTTCCGCCGGAAGGTAATTCAATCCATTCTTCTACCGGCACAGGCATAGCATCCCAGCCACTGCGGCCGGTAGCATACAGTGAAGTATCTTCAAAAATACTTCCGTTGCCGTCGGAATAAAGTATGTATGGGCTTTTAGTTAACATGCATATCTTTTAATCCCTTCTTTGATCAACCCGGATATTTTCAGTACAAAACAGGTTAAATGTATTTTCATCAACTTCTTCAGCTACAATAACAATTTCGGCCTGTATAAACTTATTCGATTTAAAATCAATAGTGAGTAAACGGTCTTTTAAAATTACATTATCCATTTCCTGCCAGTGATAAATGATTGTTTTAAATATCCGGGTGAGGTGTACTCCACTCTCAGAAAAAAGCACCGTTGTTTTTTTTCCCTGCACTACGGTAACAAATAAATAAACGGTTGCAAAAATCAGTAAAGCAATGCCACCAACATTCATAAACCAAAAATTTGCATACAGCAATGCCATAATTAAACGGAATGTTTCCCATGCCTTTTTTTGTCTTTTCAAAAAAAAATAAACAATGCTTAAAACAGAATAAAATCCCAGCAATATATACATGCTCAGCTTTATATTATTATCAGTGGTTCTTAAAGCAACCAATGCCGCTGCAATAAAGTGCAAAAAGAATAAAAACCAGGTGAACAGGCTGTACATCCTCTGATTATTATCTTTTAATGTGAAATGGTATTGCATCATACCGGATTTGCTGCTACCATTAAATTGCACAACTTAAACAAACACCTTGCTCCCACATTTTCATCCCACTCATCCTGGCTAACGCCAACTTCATTCAGATCAAAGCCAACCAATTTACGGCCGCTCTTTATCAGTTTTTTGAATAAATAAAAAACCTGTTCCGTTTCAAAACCACCCTGCACAGGTGTACCTGTATGCGGACAAAGTTTTGGATCCAGCCCATCAATATCGAAACTGATAAAAACTTTTTCGGGAAGATGATTCAGCATTTCATCAACTATTTGCTGCCAGGTTTGCCCTTCATACTGGCGCTCTTTTATACGGCTGTCAAAATAGGTAACGATCCTGTCGGTATTACTGTTAATATAATTGATCTCTTCCTCACAATAATCTCTTATGCCGGCCTGAACAATTTTTTTCAATTCCGGAATTTCCTGCAAAGCATTATACATAATAGACGCATGGGAATACGTAAACCCTTCATAAGCCTTACGCATATCGCAATGTGCATCAATTTGTAAAATACCGAAATCACCATGCTTTTGGGCAATGGCTTTAAAAAAGCCCAAAGGTGTACTGTGGTCCCCACCCAATAATCCAACCAGTTTTCCCCGGTCCAGTAATTCTTTGGTTTGCTCAAATACCCAGTTGTTTAAAAATAAACTTCCTTCATTAATTTCTTTCTGCGATTTACACATGAATTTATTGTCGGCTACGATCTCTCCCTGCGATATATAGTTAATGTATAGTTCAGCTTCTTTACGCAGGTAATCACTTTTCATCAATACTTTTTTATCGCAGGGCCGCATAAAAAAACCCTGCTTCCATCCATCCATAACATCCGGGTCGTACAGGTCTACCTGCAGGCTCGAATTAAAGATATGCTCGGGGGCCCTTGCTGTTCCGGCTGAGTAACTTACTGTTACTTCCCAGGGTATTGGAAGGATCACCAGTCTTGCTTCCTCTTCAGTAAAGGGTAAACCAAAAATATTGTTGTTGGGATTACCAACAGAGTTTGGATCAAAATTAGAAAGATCAGTCATTGGTTTTATTTAATTGAAAGTGTTCTGCCCAATTGCACAAGGGTAAAAACGGTGCAAAGATAAGCGACTGTTCAACAAAGGAGACAGGTAATAACCGGAAAATTCAGTAATAGAAAATATTACCTTTTATTAACCCCGTATTCTGTCATTTGATAAAAAAGCGTTAATTGAATCGGGCTTAAATACAAAAAAAAATGAAAAAGGGAACCGCTAATTAAGTTACCTTTGCTTCTAACTTTAACTATGAAAAGAACGCATATTATTATCCTTGTAGCCATTGCTGCACTCATCGTATCACTTATTGTGTTTTCAGCCGGCGATTTTTCCACGTACGATACGATCAGTTCAGCTAAAGCAAAACCCGGAAAGTATGTACATCTTATTGCCAGGCTTGATAAATCGCAGCCTATCGAATACGATGCGGTTAACAATCCCAATTACCTCTCCTTTTATGCAATTGACAGTCTGGGCGGAAAAACCAAAGTGGTTTTTCATAACAGTAAACCCACCGACCTGGAAAAAAGTGAACGGATCGTAATGAAAGGTAAAATGATGGCCGATCATTTTGAATGTAAAGACATACTGTTAAAATGCCCCAGCAAGTATAAGGATGATAAGAAGGAGTTGGAGAAAACTTTTAATTCCGGGAATTAGGCAATAATGGAATTGGGAATTTATAATTAGGAATTGGGGCTGCCAACTGCTTGTCAAAAATTTAACACAGAATGAATTATAAAGGATATAAAGATTTGGATTGTTATATTAAAGCAAGAGAGCTTAGAATATTTATATCCGGATTGGTTAAAAAATTCCCTTCACACGAAAAATTTCTTTTAACTGTACAGGTAATTGATTGCTCAAGGTCTGTTTCAAGAAATATTGCAGAAGGTTACGGAAGATATACTTATTCAGATACAAGAAACTTTTTTATCATCGCCCGGGGATCAGCTACGAAAACAATGGAACAGTTATCAACTGCATTTGATGAAGAATATATAACAGAACAAGAATTTAAGGAAGGAGAAGATAAATGTGAACTTGTTTTTAAGTTAATTAACGGATACATTGCTTACTTAGACAAATCGAAAAAACAATTACAGCAACAATCCAACCCAATTCCAAATTCCTAACCTGCCTGCCGGCAGGCAGGTTATAAATTACTTTTCTCATGCAATTTGAAGGCGAACATTTATTACCGGGTCAGATCGGGCATTTCTTTGTACTACTTGCATTTGCAGCATCCATCCTTTCGACCATTGCTTTTTTTACAGCCGGAAAAAAAACAGATCTTTTGGAAAAAAGATCATGGCTGCGGTTTGCAAGAATCGCTTTCTTTACACAGCTTTTTTCTGCAGTGATCATTTTTATCACCATTTTTTATATCTGTTCCAATCATTACTTTGAATATATGTATGCGTACAAGCATGCATCAAAAGAACTGGAACCAAAATATTTACTGGCCTGCATATGGGAAGGACAGGAAGGAAGTTTTTTATTGTGGACCATCTGGCACAGTATACTGGGTATTTTCATCATCTTTAAATCAAAAGACAAGGTAGCCAACGGGTGGGAAGCGCCGGTGATGACCGTGATCAGTTTTGCCCAGTTTTTTTTATTGATGATGCTTTTGGGATTATATGTTTCTGATGTTCGCCTGGGAAGCAGCCCGTTTACGTTGACCCGGAACGAAATTGCCGGACCCATTTTCAACCAGCCAAATTATTTAAGTTTTATTAAAGACGGCGTAGGCCTGAATGTTTTACTCCGTAATTACTGGATGGTGATACACCCGCCCATTTTATTTTTAGGGTTTGCCGCTACCATTATACCATTTGCTTATGCCTATGCCGGCATACAAACCAAACGTTTTGGAGATTGGGTTACCCCTGCCCTGCCCTGGGCCTTATTCTGTGCCTGTGTGTTAGGTGTTGGAATTATGATGGGAGGGAAATGGGCATATGAATCATTATCCTTTGGTGGCTACTGGGCCTGGGACCCGGTGGAGAATGCCTCATTGGTACCCTGGTTAATTTTGATCGCCGGTTTACATACCATGGTTATTTATAAAGCAACCGGCCATTCTTTAAAAGCTAGTTATCTTTTTGCTTTTCTCTCTTTTATTTTTATCCTGTATTCCACATTTTTAACCCGAACAGGGGTTTTAGGTGATACATCGGTACATGCATTTACGGATGCAGGTATGGCGATCAATATAATGATCCTGCTGTTCCTGGCCGCATTTACCGTTCCTTCCCTGGTTTTGTTTTTTATTAATTTAAAAAAGATCCCTTCTGAAAATAAAGAAGAAAGAATTGACTCGAGGGAATTCTGGATGTTCATCGGTTCATTGGTTTTCTTTTTATCGGCTGTTTTTATCATTGCCAAAACATCCGTACCGGTTTACAATAAAATTTTTGGTACCAGCTTTGCGCCACCTGAAGATGTTGAATTTTCATATAACAAAGTAATCGTGCTGGTTGCCATCATCATCGGGTTATTGAGTGCGGTTACCCAATACTTCAAATACAAAAAAACAGAACGGAGTTATATCCTAAAAAAGATTGCCGTTCCAACAATAACAGCAGCAGTTATTACGGCAGGCCTGGCCATTTTTTATCCGCTAACCTATTATAAAATGGGTGCAGGATTTTTAGGTGCAGCGTATGTGGCCCTGTTTGCCGCTATTTTTTCGGTAATAGCCAATGGCGCTTATATATGGACAGGGCTGAATGGAAAACTTAAAGCAGCCGGTGGTTCCGTAGCCCATCTTGGTTTTGCGTTGATGCTGGCGGGCATTTTAATTTCATCGAGCAATAAAAAAGTGATCAGCAGCAGCCGGGCAAATGGAATTAATTTACAAATTTCAGGTAAAGACCCTATGACCAGAGAGACGGATAATCCCCTGGAAAATCTTACCCTAATCCGCCAGGTTCCGGCAGCCATGGGGCCCTATGAGGTGACTTACCTGAAAGATTCATTGGGAAATGAAAAAGGCAGGCGCTTTTATGAATTGTTGTTTCAGAGAAAAGATGCAACATCAAAAAAAGTAGTGGAACAATTTACATTATGGCCGGATGTATATCTCATGAAGGACAACAACATGAGCAGCAACCCTGATACAAAGGCTTATCTGAGCAAAGATGTTTTTACCTATATCTCTTATGCAATAAATAATAATAAGGAAGAAGATACCGCTCAATTTAAAATAAAAGAACTGGCCGAAGGGGATACTGCTTTTTACAGCAATGGCATTATTATATTGAACCGTGTAGTAAGAAACCCCGATAATGAAAAGTATCATTTTAAATCTACCGATGCTGCATTGATGGCAGATATAACACTGATCAGTAAAGATAGCCTGCGCTACAAAGCCACACCCCTGATTCAGATAGACGAATATGGCGTAAACCAGGTAGATGATACCGTGTATGCCCAAAATCTTTACTTAAAATTTGCAGGGGTTACCGATGGCAAAAAAATCAGGATCGGCATAAAAGAGTCGGAAAAGCTGATACAATACATTACACTCAAGGCATACATATTCCCATATATCAATTTAGTCTGGCTTGGGCTTATCATAATGGCGCTTGGCCTTATTATGAGCGCCATTAAAAGGGCTAAGCTTTCGCGGATATGGGCTGCATTGGCATTGGTACTGGCCGGGGCAGGCCTTTTTTATATGTTTCTTTTTGCCAATTAGGATCAAAATATCCCGTAAAATACCTTTCCCTTTTGGCTTTTACCGGTTTTAGATACAATAAACCCTGAACTTTAAGGTTACATTAAGCATCAAATTGTATTAATTATTGGTCTGGATATTAAATTTGCAGTATGCCCTGGTTAAAGCGATCCATATTTATTAAAAGATGTACCCTTCTTTTTGTGGTTATCCTTACTGCAAACTGCAAAAATTTACATGCCCAAACCATTTCCAGAGATACCATTACCGCCTTTGCCATAGTATATAACGGAGATACCATTGAAGCCAGGACCTTATCCACAGTTGAAGTTTATTCCCGCTATTCAGACGGCAGAATGTCCAATAATGCCAAATGGACAAGATTAAGAAATGCCGTTTTTGTTACATATCCTTATGCCATCAGGGCCGGCCTGGTGCTGAATGATATAAACTCAAAATTAACGGGGGTCAGCGACAGGTCGGGCAGAAAAAATTATATCAAGAGCAGGGAAAAAGAACTTAAAAAAGAATTTACGGATCCGCTTACTAATTTATCTATCTACCAGGGAAAAGTATTGATGAAACTGATCAACAGGGAAACCGGGAACAACTGCTATGAAATTATAAAAGAATATAAAGGTGGATTAACGGCCCGTTTTTATCAAACCGTTGCTTTTTTCTTCAGCAGCAATTTAAAACAGCCATACGACGCAAACGGAGATGACCAGGATATAGAAAAAATTGTACAGGAAGTATGCCGCGTAAATGGATACCCTTATACTACCATTTCCCGGACGGCAAAAAGCATGGAATAATTATATCTTTTTACACCGCATTAATCTGTTCTAACAGCAGCTCATCTGCACTTAACCTGTGCTTTTTCTACATTCCCGCTCTTTAACTGTTAATAACTGTATAATAGTTGGCCATATCAGCTTTATTCTACAACCAAAACGGTTTAAATATGTTAAATTGCAGGCAGAAATTTTTTATTCAATAATGAAGTTAGATATACTGGCCTTTGGTGTACACCCGGATGATGTGGAATTAAGTTGTTCCGGGGTGTTGCTGGTAGAAAAAAAGAATGGTAAAAAAACAGGGATCATTGATTTAACGGAAGGCGAATTAGGAACAAGGGGAACACCTAAAACCAGGAAAGAAGAAGCGTTTGCTGCGGCTGAAATTTTAGGGGTGGATATCAGAGATAATTTAGCCATGGCTGATGGATTTTTTCTGAATGATGAAACCCATCAGCGAAAAGTAATCACTGCATTAAGAACCTACCAACCGGAAATTATTTTATGTAATGCCCCCCAAGACCGTCACCCCGATCATGGAAGGTCATCCAACCTGGTTTCAGATGCTGCCTTTCTTTCGGGCTTAATAAAAATAAAAACCGCAGTAAATGGTATCGTACAGGATGCATGGCGGCCAAAATATATTTTTCGTTATATCCAGGATCGAATCCTGAATCCGGATTTTGTAATAGATATAACCGATGTATTTGAACAAAAGATTGAGGCAATAAAAGCATACAAAACACAGTTTTATACACAGGTCTCAGACCCTGGTGGGCAGTATGCAGAGATTACGGGGCCGGGCGAACCGGAAACGTATATATCCACACCGGATTTTTTAGACAGTGTCATTTACCGGCACAAATGGTTTGGCAAGATGATCGGTGTAAAATATGCGGAAGGCTTTATTTCAGATAAAACAGTTGGACTAAAAAATTTTGATGCCATTATAAAAAAAAGTACTTAACCCCCGGCCGTAAGGCAATAATAAAATTAAATTATTAAACATGGCTACGCCTAAATTTACAAATAGTAAAGGTTCTAATTTTCACCAGGAACTAAAAAGAAGAGTAAGTAATTATTTTACAGAATCCAAAAAACCCGCTACCGGAAATTTTGGACTCTATTTTAAAGCTGGCCTCTTATGGGCCCTTTATGTTGCTCTTTATGTGCATGTATTATTTTTTACCCCGCAAAACTGGATAGCCATCCTGGAATGTGTTGTTATGGGCGGATTGACGGCAGCCATTGGTTTTAATGTGATGCATGATGGTGGTCACGGCAGTTTCAGTAACAGTAAAGTATGGAATAAAATTGCCGCCTTTTCGGTAAATGCATTGGGGGCAAGTGGTATCATGTGGAACAACAAACACAATATCATTCACCACACCTATACTAATATTGATGGTATTGATGATGATATTGAGATCAAACCCTTACTGAGAATGTGTTCAACACAAAAAAAATATTTTATACACCGATTTCAGCATATTTATGTTTGGTTCCTATATACTTTATTATTGATCGTTTGGGTTTTTTTAACCGATTATAAAAAATATTTCAGTAAAAAAGTGGGCTCAGTGGCCATCAAAAAAATGAGTGCCTTTGAGCATTTCGCATTCTGGATCGCCAAAGCAGGTTATGCCTTTATGATGATCGTATTACCCATCATGTTGTTGGGATTTGTACCCTGGCTGTTGGGCTTTTTGATCATCGCCATGTTTGCCGGCTTTGTTTTAAGTATTGTTTTTCAGCTGGCCCATACCGTTGAAGAGACGTCCTTCCCGGTACCGGATGCAGATATCAATACCATTGAAAACGAGTGGGCCATTCACCAGATAGAAACCACGGCTAATTTTGCTACCAAAAACAAACTCATCTCCTGGCTGGTAGGCGGATTAAATTTCCAGATAGAGCATCATTTATTTCCCAGAATTTCACATATTCACTACCCGGCCATAAGCAAAATAATTAAAAAAACCTGCGAAGAGTATGGTGTAAAATATATTGAATTCAGAAGAATGCGGCATGCCATTGTTTCACATACCACTCACCTCAGAAATATGGGCAGGGCATAACGTATTATTATTTTAATCAACAGCCTTTTTATTATTTACACTTACGGCAGATAATAAAAAGGCTTTTTTATTTTTTTAACTTTTAAACTCATTAACAATGTCAGCAAAAACCTGGTTGGATAAACACAAAGAAACCCTGTCCTACGGCCAGCGAATAGCCGATTCAGTTGCCAATGGTATGGGATCCTGGGCATTCATAATCGGCCAGTCAGTTTTTGTATTGATCTGGATGACATTGAATGTAATAGGATTTATCCGGCATTGGGATGCCTACCCTTTCATCTTGCTCAATCTTATTTTTTCAACTCAGGCAGCTTATGCCGCACCCATTATCATGATGGCGCAAAACAGGCAAAGTGAAAGAGACAGGTTGCAGGCCCTGGCTGATTTTGATACCAACCTGGAAGCTAAAAAAGAAATTGAAGCATTGCAGATTCAACTCAATAAAATTGAAACTGAAAAATTAGATGAGATCATGAGAATGCTGAAGGAAATGAAAAAAAGTAGTTAGGCATTAGTCATTAAGTCATTGGGTCTGCACAAATAACGAATAACTCAATGACCAATGACTCAATGACCAATGACCAATAACCAATGACTTATTGACTGCCATATTTTAATGCCGGTTCTTTTCGTAAATTTGCCCTTCAAAACAAAAATAATGAGCGAAGAAAATCCACAGGATGCTGTGCAAAATCTCAACTTTATTGAAGAGATTATTGAAGAAGATCTGAATAAGGGCAGATACAAAAATATTATCACCCGTTTTCCACCTGAACCCAATGGGTATTTACACATAGGGCATGCCAAGGCCATCTGCCTCAATTTTGGTTTGGGTTTAAAATATGGCGGCAAAACAAACCTTCGCTTTGATGATACCAACCCCGTTACCGAAGAAACAGAATATGTAGACAGCATTAAAGAGGATATCCGCTGGCTGGGTTTTAACTGGGCCAATGAATTTTATGCATCGGATTATTTTGATAAGCTTTATCAATATGCAGTTGATCTTATAAATAAAGGGCTTGCTTATGTTGATGATTCAAGGGCTGATGAGATTGCTGCCATGAAAGGCACCCCTACCGAACCCGGAAAAAACAATCCATACCGAAGCAGGACCATTGAAGAAAACATTAGCTTATTTACCGAAATGAAGGCAGGAAAATATAAGGACGGTGAAAAAGTATTGCGTGCTAAAATAGATATGGCACATACCAATATGCTGATGAGGGACCCCATTATATATCGTATTAAACATGCCTGCCACCACCGCACAGGTTCTACCTGGTGCATTTACCCCATGTATGATTTTGCGCATGGCCAGAGCGACAGTATTGAAAACATTACCCACTCTATTTGTACACTGGAATTTATTCCACACCGGGAATTATACGATTGGTTTATTGAAAAGCTTGGAATTTTTCCTTCGCATCAATATGAGTTTGCAAGGCTGAACATGACCTATACGGTGATGAGCAAAAGAAAACTATTACAACTGGTGAATGACGGCCATGTAACCGGCTGGGACGATCCACGAATGCCAACACTCAGTGCATTCAGAAGAAAAGGATATACCCCGGAAAGTATCCGTACTTTTTGTGATAAGATAGGCGTTGCTAAAAGGGAGAATTTTATTGACCTGGGTTTACTGGAATTTTGTTTACGGGAAGACCTGAATAAACAGGCTTTACGGGTTATGGCTGTTCTGGACCCGGTGAAAATGATCATCAGTAATTATGATGAAGGAAAAACAGAAGAACTTAAAAGTGAAAATGGCCCTGATGAAAGTATGGGTACAAGATCGCTTCCGTTTGGAAAAGAACTTTGGATAGAACGGGAGGATTTTATGGAAGTACCTGCAAAAAAATGGTTCAGGCTTGCCCCCGGCAGTTTAGTAAGATTGAAGAGCGCTTATATTGTAAAGTGCGAACGTTTTACCCATGATGCTGATGGAAAAGTAACTGAAATTCATTGTTCTTATATCCCTGAAAGTCGGAGTGGCAGTGATACCAGCGGTATCAGTGTAAAAGGAACCATTCATTGGGTAAGTGCTGCACACGCTGCAACGGCAGAAGTTCGTTTGTATGAACGTTTATTTACTGCCGAAAATCCATTACATGAAGAAGGCGAACTAAAAGACACACTTAATCCGGGCTCATTGCAGATCATTACCGGTGCAAAGATCGAACCTTCACTTAAAAATGCAGCATTTGATTCCCGCTACCAGTTTATCCGTAAAGGCTATTTCTGCCTTGACAAAGATTCTACTCCGGATAAATTGGTGTTCAACAGAACGGTTATTTTAAAAGACGCATGGGCTAAGGAAGTGAAGAAGAGTTAAACGTTATTGTGATCCGCCACCGGCGGAGAAGCAATCTCCCGATTAGAAGATTGCTTCGGTCGTTCCTCCCTCGCAATGACGTTAGCCTTGAATCTTCATTTTAGGAAAAATGGAAGCCAATAACATCAGTACGGTGCAAAATATCATCATGTAGAGACCAAACAGTTTTTGCGGACAGTAATTGTTATAGCAGGAACCAAAAAGTATAAAGGTTTTAACGGCATAGGCTAAAGTAAGAGCACAAATAAAAAGGTTGGCCCTTTTAGCCCATACTTTTTGAAGCAACATAAATAGTAGTGTTAGCGTTCCAAAAAACACTAAAAATTTTCCGGGTTTACCATATTCATTTTGATAACTGTAAAAGCCGGTAAATGACTGGTTAATATCGGCATAATATACCCAGGGTAAAAAACAGGAAATTATCAGGGTGATACAGGCAGCCACGCCGAACCAGTGCAGGTATTTTACAATCATATCAATAAAATAAAAACGTCATTGCAAATAGGAGATTGCTTTACTTTGTCCGCAATCACGTCCATTTCGTTTGCAATGACGTAATTCATGTTTGAGGTCCCGACCGGATTCGAACCGGTGTAGAAGCTTTTGCAGAGCTTTGCCTAACCACTCGGCTACAGGACCAGATGAAATTAAAATGAAGAATTATGAATTAAAAATATAAACTAATTATCATTTCATTTTTTATCCCGACTTTTGTCGGGACAAAAATAGGGTAATTTTAAAGAAAATTGCTCACCCCAGGTGGTAAACAAATAAAATATGAGCCGGATAGAAGAGTCTGAATTGATCATCAACGACCGTGGTGCAGTATACCATTTAAATTGCCGGCCCGAAGAAATAGCTACCACCATCATTACGGTTGGTGACCCGGCCAGGGTTGGAGAAGTAAGTAAATACTTTGATACCATTGAATATAAAAATAATCACCGGGAATTTATCACTCATACAGGTTTCATAGGAAAAAAAAGGCTGAGTTGTGTAAGTACAGGCATTGGCCCCGATAATATTGACATTGTACTCAATGAACTGGATGCATTGGTGAATATCCATTTTGAAACAAGGCTCATCAAAGAACAGTTGACCTGCCTTAACATTATCCGCTTTGGCACATCCGGTTCCTTACAAAAAGATATAGCGGTAGATAGTTTTGTGGCCAGCACCCATGGCCTTGGGTTGGATAACCTTATGCATTTTTACAGAACACAGAATAACGAAGAAGAAAAACAATTGCTACAGGCTTTTAATACACACACACAATTAAGTTCAGGTAAAATATCTCCCTACATCTGCATGGCAAGCGGCGCACTGTTAAAGCATTTTACCGAAAATTATCAACAGGGAATTACGGTAACCTGTCCGGGTTTTTATGGCCCCCAGGGCAGGGTACTCCGTTTGGGTCTGGGTTATCCGCAGCTGATCGACAATCTTACAAATTTTCAGTTTGGCAATTACCGGATCACTAATTTTGAAATGGAAACATCGGCCATATATGGCCTGGGAAAAACACTGGGCCATCATTGCCTGAGCCTGAGTGCCATTGTAGCCAACCGCATCCGGAAAGAGTTTTCAAAAGATGGCGGGTTGGCCGTAGAAAATTTAATAAAACGATCGTTAAACATAATTGCAGATTCAAGAATATAAAATAAAATGAGCCATAGTAAAAAACGAATCCCCAACCGAAATGATCACAGGCGAATTCCATGTGGCCGAAATCAAATAATATAAACACATGAAAATAGAATTTTTTAAATACCAGGGAACTGGCAATGATTTTGTAATACTGGATAACCGGGAAAATAAATATAGCGAACTTTCGGCAAAACAGGTTAGTCAGATCTGCAACCGCAGGTTTGGGATTGGCGCTGATGGCCTGATGCTGCTGAATATTAAAAAATATCTTGACTTTGAAATGATCTATTATAATGCCGATGGAAATGAAAGCAGCATGTGTGGGAACGGTGCAAGGTGCCTGGTAAAATTTGCCAAACTCATGGGCATTCATAAAAGTATTTATCATTTTATAGCCATTGACGGAAAACATGAAGCAGAGATAGATATGCATGGTATGATTCGTTTAAAAATGCAGGATGTTTATAAAGTAGAATATCATTCGGGGCATATGTTGGTTGATACCGGGTCGCCGCACTTTGTAAAATTTGCGAGTAATGTTACCGATATTGATGTGGCGGAAACAGGCCGGGAAATAAGATACAGCTCAGCATTTAAGGAAAAAGGGATAAATGTAAATTTTGTAGAGTCGACTGGTGAAGATGGTATATTTGTGCGCACATATGAACGGGGTGTAGAAGATGAAACCCTGAGCTGCGGCACAGGTGTTACGGCTGCAGCCCTGATGAGTGCACATAATGAAAAAGGGTTTAACCGGGTGGAAATAAAGACACCGGGAGGAAACTTAAGTGTGGAATTTGAAAAAATTGATGATCACCATTTTGAAAACATCTGGCTGTGCGGCCCGGCAGAATTAGTATATAAAGGAGAGCTTGTACTATGACCAAAAAAGAGATCATAACCGCTTCGGAAAATATCTTTAGCCTGTTTTCGGAAACCTGCAGCCTTATAAAGGATACAGAGCTTTTTGCCAGGCCGGATAATAAATGGTCGGTTGCAGAAAATATTAAACACCTCATCATTTCAACCAGCACCACTACTCTTGCATATTCCCTTCCAAAATTCCTGGTGAGGTGGATGGGAGGTACGCCAAACAGGGCTTCGGGAACTTATGAAGAACTACAGGAAAAATATTATAAAAAACTCAGCGATGGTGCAAAGGCCAGTGGCAGGTTCATTCCCAAACCCATTGAAGTAAAATACGGCAAATCCGCACGGATGAACCGTTCGGACGGGCAAAAATTACTGCATAACTGGAATACGGCAACCGTAAAATATATTGGTGCGTTAACGGCCAAAAGAACCGAAGAAGACCTGGATCATTACCTGGCCAGGCACCCTTTACTTGGCCGCATCACTTTACGGGAACTTTGTTATTTTACCGTCTTTCATACTCAGCATCATTTAAACAGCATTCAAAAAAACATGACCCAAACCGAATGATCCAGTACTTTAAAAATACAAACCACCAAACGGTGGCTATTGACAATCCGGAAAGTGCGGTTTGGGTGAATGTATTGCCCCCACTTAAGCAGGAGGAATTTACTGAACTCAGTCATTCTATGAATATCCCGGTCGACTTCTTAAAAGACTCACTGGATATTGATGAACGCAGCCGTTACGAAATTGATGATAATGTAAAACTCATCGTCATTAAAACCCCTACCGAAAATAATTCCTTTAACCTGAGCGATGCTTTTTATATCACCATACCCATTTGTATCATCTTAACCAATAAGCAGATCGTCACCGTAAATTCTTTTGAAAATGAAGCCATCAAAAAATTCCTGAATTCTTTTCAGCACCGCAACCCCGACAAGATGAATATGATGGTTTTAAAAATATTTGAAAAAATAACCAGCAACTTCCAGGATTACTTAAAAGAGATCAACCAGCGGCGTAATGGCCTGGAACAAAAACTGTATGACAGCAACCGCAATGAAGAATTGCTGCAACTGATGCGTATTCAGAAAAGTTTCGTTTATTTTATTACGGCACTCAGGAGTAACGAATTGCTGATGATGAAAATAAAGCGTACCAATATTTTAGGGTTGACGGAAGATGAAACGGATTTCCTGGAAGACCTGATCGTTGAAACCTCCCAGGCACTGGAGATGGCAAACACCTATACCAATATTCTGAACAGTACACTGGATGCCTTTGCCAGCATCATCAGCAATAACCAGAATGAAGTATTAAAACGGCTTACCACACTCACCATCTTTTTAAGTGTACCGATATTAATTGCCAGCATTTACGGCATGAATGTTCCCATCCCCTATAAGGATACCCATTATGCTTTTTGGGTACCGGTAATTTTATCAATTGTAATTCTTGGTTTGGCTGTGTGGAATTACTGGAAAAGGATAAAGAAATAATATGTTCAACATCAGGGTATATGGGATTTTAATTAACGAACAAAAACAGGTTTTGGTAAGTGATGAATATATAAGGGGAATGTTTATAACCAAATTTCCCGGTGGCGGTTTGGAATTGGGAGAAGGTACCAGGGACTGTCTTCAACGGGAATTTATAGAAGAAATGAATTTAAAAGTAGATGTAAGAGATCATATTTATACCACCGACTTTTATCAAAAGAGCGCTTTTAACCCCACCCAGCAGATCATCTCCGTTTATTATTACGTAAAAGCCCTGGAGGCCATTATGGTTCCTTTACGGTCAAAAATATTTGATTTTGATGAACAGCAGTTAAAATTATATGAAGAGACCGGTGAAACGGAAACTTTTCGTTTTGTAAACTGGGAAGACTTTTCAGAAGATACGGTGAGTTTACCCATTGATAAAATAGTTTCAACCATGCTAAAAGGAAAAAAATAAAATGAATGCATGTAATTTTTTTGACCAGGAATTTATTTTAGAAAATGACCGGGTAAGACTGGAGCCGCTCACCGAAAAACATTTTGAAGTATTGCTGCCGGTTGCAATGAATAAGGAACTTTGGGAATTTACCGGAGCCAAAGTCAGTGACGAAGCTGGCTTTCTACGTTATTTTAATACCACCCTTACCGAAAAAAAAACAGGCCATGCTTACCCCTTTGCTATATTTGATAAGCAACATGACCGGTATGCCGGGAGCACCCGTTTTGGCAATATTTCCTTTCCTAATAAACGGATTGAAATTGGCTGGACCTGGTACCACCCTGACCTGCAGCGTACGGGTATAAACAAAGCCTGTAAATTTTTACTCCTGAGTTTTGGCTTTGAGACATTGGGATTGAACCGGATAGAATTAAAAACCAGTTCTTTAAATTTAAAATCGCAGGGGGCCATGCTAAAGATCGGCGCAGTAAAAGAAGGCGTTTTACGCCGGCACATGATAAATGAAGATGGGCTGGTAAGGGATACCATGTATTTTAGTTTTATAACACAGGAATGGTCAGGTATAAAACAAACTATTTTCAAAGAGTTTATAATTTCACCAGTTTAAAATAATACAAATGAAATATTTTATTGTGCTGCTTGCTTCTATCTTTTTTATTTCCTGTAATGATCAACAAAAAGAAACAGCAGTTACCTCCAGGGTTGATCTGTATAAAGAAATTCAAACAGGAGGTATTAAAGTTATACCCATTGAAACCCCTAAAGGCAAATTCAATGTTTGGACAAAAAGTATTGGCAACAACCCAAAAATAAAATTGCTTTTACTAAATGGTGGTCCCGGTGCTACGCATGAGTACTTTGAATGTTTTGAAAGTTTTTTACTTCCCGAAGGCGTTGAATTAATTTATTACGACCAGTTGGGTTGCGGACTTTCAGATAATCCAAAAGACACAACCCTGTGGGACCTGGGCAGATTTGTAGAAGAAGTGGAGCAGGTACGTACCGCACTAAATTTAAACAAGGATAATTTTTATTTACTGGGGCATAGCTGGGGCGGCATTCTGGGCATGCAGTATGCATTGAAATACCAGGATAATATAAAGGGCCTCATCATCAGCAATATGATGAGCAGTTGCCCCGATTATGGAAAATATGCCCAGGCTGTTTTAGCACCGCAGTTCGATCCGAAAATATTAGATACCATCCGCCGGATTGAAGCCAAAGGCGATTTTGGGAATCCGAAATACATGGAACTGCTGATGCCGAATTTTTATGCAAAACATATTTGCCGGCTTCCTTTAGAGCAATGGCCCGAGCCAATGACCCGCTCATTGAACAAATTGAATCAGTCATTATATGTAACCATGCAGGGGCCCAGCGAATTTGGCATTGGCGGTAATTTAATAAACTGGGATGTTAGTAAAGAATTACCTAAAATAAAAATCCCTACACTTACCATTGGCGGCAAACATGATACCATGGACCCTGAACACATGAAGTGGATGAGTACACAGGTACAAAACGGAAGATTTTTACTTTGTCCCAACGGCAGCCACATGAGTATGTATGACGACCAGAAACATTTTTTTCCGGGATTGATACAGTTTATCAAAGAGGTGGATGATGGTAGTTTTAAAGGGAATTAGTTCAGCGCAGTCAAAAATAGTATAAAAGCTGAAGGTTGTTTATGAGTAGAAAAAAGAGGCTGTCTCAAAAGTCAAACATTGCTGTCAGACTGAGCTTGTCGAAGTCATTTGAACATACGTTTTA
>JANOGE010000149.1:0-19037 GCA_031414035.1 Chitinophagaceae bacterium
GATGATATTGATTTTGTATTGAAAAATACCATTAACAGGGAAAGTACCTGGTTATTCAGCGCCACTATGCCACCCGAAGTAAGGGCCATATCTAAAAACTATATGGAAAACCCCAAAGAGGTTACGGTTGGTAAAAAGAACAGTGGTAATGTAAATATCGTTCACCAGTATTCTGTTGTTCCTGCCCAGCACCGTTATGAATCCTTAAAACGATTGATAGATTTTAACCCTGATATGTATGGTATCATTTTTACCCGTACCAAGGCAGATGCACAGGAAGTGTCTGAGCGGCTTTCAAAATCAGGATATGATATTGAAGCCCTGCATGGCGACCTTACACAGCAGCAACGGGATAAAGTTATGGGGCGGTTTAGAAGTAAAAATCTACAATTATTAATTGCCACTGATGTTGCCGCAAGGGGAATTGATGTGGATGGCATTACCCATGTTATCAATTTTGAATTACCGGATGATATGGAAGTGTACACCCACCGAAGCGGACGTACAGGCCGTGCCGGTAAAACGGGAATCTGTTTGTCAATCTGCCACAGCAGGGAATCATATAAGATCAAATCACTGGAGCGGATGATCAATGCTCAGTTTCACAAAGTGGACGTGCCATCGGGTAAAGATGTTTGCCGCAAACAGTTTTTCCATTTCATGGATAAGTTAATGCAGGCTGATGTAAGTCATGGCGATTATGAAACCTATATGCCCGACCTGATGGAAAAATTTGCAGAGGTAAGCAAAGAAGAAGTATTACAAAGAGTAGCTGCTTTGGAATTCAGCCATTTTTTAAAGTATTATGAAAATGCAGATGACCTGAACAGGGCAGATATCAGGAGTGACAGAAGGCCTGTTGAAAGAGGAAACAGTGACATCAGCGGCAGCCGGAAAGAACGCACTGATTTCAACCGTCGCGACAGTGGTTATACCAGGTTATTCATAAACCTGGGTACCAAAGATGGTTTTTATAAAGCCAGTTTTTTACAGTTTATTTTAGACGAAAGCGATCTTAAAAAGGAAGTACTTGGCAAAATAGATATGCGGGATATGAATAGCTGGATTGAAATTGATAAAGCCGATGCAGGAAAAATGATCGCTGCCATTGATGGCAAACGCTATAATAACCGGGTGGTTAGAATGAATGAAGCGGACGGAGGTTTTAAGAGGCCCAATGACGAAGGAGGAAGAAGCGACAGGGCGGAAGGAAGAAAAAGAATTTATGCTCCCAAAGAGAGAAGAAGTTTTAGATAAGATGAAGAGGCTGTCTCAAAAGTATGTCATGTTGAGCTTGTCGAAACATATTTGAGTATAAACCGTATGTTCAAATGACTTCGACAAGCTCCGTCTGACAGCAATGTTTGACTTTTGAGACAGCCTCTTTTTTTAAGTTAAATGTTCAATTATCAATACTCAATTTTCAATGTTCAACAGCAGCCGTTTACTTACGGAATGCTCATTCCTTGAAAATTGATAGTTGAGCGTTGAATATTGAACATTTGTTTTATACCAGCTCTATCACGGTGATCTCAGGCAATATCCCTACCCTGCCGGGATAACCAATAAAACCGAAGCCCGGGTTGACATTCAGTTTCTGTTTTCCATCTTCATATAAACCCGACCATTGCTTATACATATATTGTACAGGGCTCCATTTAAAACCGGGTATCTCCACGCCAAACTGCATACCATGCGTGTGCCCGCTTAACATCAGGTCCACATCAGGGTATTTCGTTTTCACTTCTGCATCCCAGTGGCTGGGATCGTGGCTCAGTAAAATTTTAAATGGATATTTTGCCGCACCCGGGTGAGCAAGATCCATCTTCCCGTGTTTTGGAAATCTTGCTTTATTACTCCAGTTCTCAATTCCCATCAATGCAATTTGTTCATTGCCTTTTTCCAATACCACATGTTCATTCATCAACAAACGCCAACCCAGATCAGCATGTACCTTTTTAAGATTTTCCAGGTTCTGATCTTTTGAAATTCCATTATACGGCCAGCTTACATAATCGCCATAATCATGGTTACCAAATGTGCTGTACACGCCCATCGGGGCTTTCAACTGATTGAAAACATCCATATACTCTTCCATTTCAGTGGCCCGGTCATTCACCAGGTCGCCGGTAAAAAAAATAATGTCGGCCTGCTCATTCATTATTTTCTGCACACCATGCAATACGGCCTTTTTATCTGTAAAGCTACCGCTGTGTATGTCGCTGATATGAATAATTTTTAAGCCCTTAAATGAAGCCGGCAAATTATCAAAGGCCATTTTCATGCGTTTGATGTTGTAGTTATATTTATTGCCAAAACCATAAAGCAGGCTGCCGAATAAAGTACTACCTGCAGCCAAACCCAGCCAGCTTAAGAATACCGAACGGCTGATACCATCACTACTCATCCCATCCATTTCGGTATTATTAAAAAATAATTTACCGGCGGCCCATTGTATTCCCCGCCGCACATCATCAACAATAAAGAAAAGCACGGCCACCATTTTGGCTAAAAACAACCCGATAACGGTAGCAAACAGGTAGGTTCTTACCTTCTTACCCAAAAAATTATGATCGGTATACACAAAAAGTAAAAAACTGATTACAGCAATAACAGTGATGCCCCAGTAAAAGGAATAAATAATGGTTTTTGTTTTAGGAGATGCAGATTGGCTTATTGCTTTAATGGCCTGAAAAATATAAGTATCCATTAAAAGCATGATGGCTATAAAAATGGAAACGCCAAGTGGAGTACGCATGAAAAAAAGTTAAAGAGTTAAAACATTTAATGTTCGCTGTTTGCCATTTTCAGGGAACTCCAGTTTTTAAATTCATCCAACTGCTGATGAATGGCTTTCAGCGTTTGGTCATCAATAATTTTTCCTTTTGGCGAAATAATGCTGTTTACTGCAGAAATGGGCAGTTTATTTGGATGCACTGTTATTTTAAGGTAATTCAATACATCTGCCAAATGATCCATTCCCCTAAGGTTGCCGGCCCGTCCGGTTGCAACACCGGTAAGCAGTGCCTTTTTGTGAAACCAGATTTCATGTGAACGGCTGTTGTCGAAGAGCATTTTTAAAACGCCCGGGAAACTGCCATTATATTCAGGTGATATGATGATAAAATACGATGAAGGGATGATCATTTCATCCTCCATTTTCTTAAAAGCAACATTATAATGCAGTACATCTACCGTTTCCAACGATAAAATTTCCGATTCAATCCCTTTCTCCTTAAGGATTTGCTGATATTCCTTTGCTATTTTGAGGGTATTACTGCCTTTTCGGTTAGTACCTGATATTATAGTTACCATATATTCGCCTTACTTAATAAACTGAAATTTTTCAATATTACAATTTAGATGGTTGTTTGTTCGCCATTTTTATGCCGAATGGTTAAATTTGCCAACCTGTCAGAAGAAATGGGCAATTTACAATAGGCAATTGACAAGTATTATGTTTTGCTTATTGCCTAATGCTTATTTTCCATTGCAGATTAAACATTAAATATATGAATCTTACGTACTACGGACATTCCTGTTTCAGTGTAACCGTAAACCATAAAAAACTTTTATTTGACCCCTTCATAACAGGTAATGAATTGGCTAAAGATATTGACATAGATGCCATTGAGGCCGATTATATTTTGCTGAGTCATGGCCATTTTGACCATGTGGCTGATGCAGAATCCATTGCTAAAAGAACCGGTGCCACTATTATAGCTGCCTATGAAATAGCCATGTGGTTTGCCGGTAAAGGCATAAAAAAATACCAGCCCATGAATACCGGTGGTAAATGGAAATTCGACTTTGGAACCGTAAAGTGTGTAAATGCCATTCACTCATCCGGCCTCCCCGACGGAAGCTATGGAGGAAACCCAATAGGTTTTATAATTAAGAGTGATGAGCAGAATTTTTATTACAGCGGCGATACCGCTTTAACACTGGATATGCAGTTAATCCCGATGTTTGCTGATATTGATTTTGCAATATTACCCATTGGTGACAATTTTACAATGGGGATGGAGGATGCCGTACAGGCCGCAAAAATGGTACAAACTAAAATGGTAATTGCGGTACATTACGATACCTTTGGCTTTATTAAAATTGATCATCAAAAAGCAATTGACTTATTCAAAAAGAATGAACTGGAACTGAAACTCCTGTCAATTGATGAAACAATAACCCTCTAACTCCGTATTGGAGAAATGAGTATTTAAAATAAAAATAAATTTCCCCTTTAGGGGATTAAGGGGCATGGCAAGAATAATAGGTGTAGCAAATCAAAAAGGAGGTGTAGGAAAAACAACTACTGCAATTAATCTGGCTGCCAGCCTGGCTGTACTGGAATACAAGACCCTTCTTGTAGATGCAGATCCGCAGGCAAACAGTACAACCGGTACGGGTTTCGATCTGCATAATATTACCCAAAGCCTTTACGATTGTATGGTAAATGAAGCATTGGCAAAGGACGTGATATTAAAGTCGGATATCCCTTTTTTAGACCTTCTTCCTTCCCATATTGACCTGGTAGGCGCTGAAATTGAAATGATCAACTATCCCAGCCGGGAAATGGTGTTAAAAAAAATATTAGAGCCTATCAGGGATGAGTATGATTTTATAGTAATTGATTGTTCGCCATCCTTAGGACTAATAACCGTTAATGCCTTAACTGCCGCCGATAGTGTGGTGGTGCCGGTACAAACCGAATTTTTTGCCCTGGAAGGATTGGGGAAATTATTGAACACGGTTAAAATTGTTCAAAACCGCCTTAATACCGAATTAAAGATCGAGGGCATTTTAATGACCATGTATGATGGGCGCCTGCGCCTTTGCAACCAGGTGGTAAGCGAAGTCCGGCGGCATTTTGAAGATATTGTTTTCAACAGTATCATTCACCGCAATACCAGGTTAAGTGAAGCCCCCAGTTTTGGTAAACCGGTTATTTTATATGATTCAGAAAGTAAGGGTGCCGTAAACTACCTCAATCTTGCAAAAGAGATCTTACAGAAAAATAATATGACCAGGATAAAAGAGAAAGACAGGATAATTCAATAATTAGCAAATTAGCATATTAGCATATTAGCACATTAGCACATTAGCACATTAACTATGAGTACGCCAAATAGAAAAGACGCTTTAGGAAAAGGGATTCGCAGTTTATTACAAAACATTGATGCCGATCTAAAAAATACGGCCGGAAATTTAAGGTCAGAAATCGCAGAACAGGCATCCGCTACTCTGCGTATTACATTAGAACAGATAGAAGTAAATCCAAAACAACCCCGTCGTGATTTTGATGATACTGCAATAAGCGAATTGGCCGCATCCATAAAAATGCATGACATCATTCAGCCACTTACCGTAACTAAATTGGCCAATGGAAAATACAGGCTTATTGCCGGTGAACGCCGGTTCAGGGCGGCAAAAATGGCCGGTTTAAAAGACCTGCCGGTTTATATCAGGCAAGCCAATGATGCCGATCTTTTAGAACTCTCTTTGCTGGAAAACTTACAAAGAAAAGATCTTAATGCAATGGAGATCGCATTAAGCTATAAGCGTTTGATGGATGAACTGGGGTACACCCAGGAACAGGTATCCGAAAGAATGGGAAAAGAAAGAAGCACGGTAACCAATTATATCCGTTTATTAAAATTACCACCCGATCTGCAGGTAGCCGTTCGCACCGGTACCCTTTCGATGGGGCATGCAAGGGCATTAATTAATGTAGATGTGATAGATAAACAATTGTACATTTTTAATGAAATAAAAAAACGTGGCCTTTCGGTAAGGCAAACAGAAGAACTGGTAAGAAAACTATATATTCCGGCTGTTAAAGTTGCTGTAAAACAAATGTTACCGGCCAATTTTAAAAAGATTGAAGATAATTTAGTATCTGCTTTTAATACCCGGGTTAAAATGAAACATCACAAAAAAGGGAATGGAAGTATTTTGTTTGAATACTATTCCATCGAAGAATTAAATGCCCTGCTGGAAAAACTGAACGTTAACGTAACTTAATGCAGAAAACCATTACATCTATTCTTTTTATCACCTTTTTCCTTTACAGCAATTTATTAGTTGCACAAAAAGACAGTACGGTCAGGAAAAAATCAACTATTAATTCCGGGGGCGATACCATAAAAAAATTCAGACCCCGAACTGCCATCATCCGATCCGCCATGCTACCGGGATGGGGGCAGGCCACCAACAAAAAGTACTGGAAAATGCCAATTGTTTATGCTGCACTGGGAACAACCACCTTCATTTTTTTTCGTAATCTGAAACAGTACAATGAAGCAAAAAATGCGTATTCAAATTCAATTGATGGCGATCCGTCAAATGATTATCTTATTCCCCAGCCCTATTTTTCAGTAAAGGACCAGCCCGACCGGATAAAAAGTTTCAGGAACCAAGTCCGGCAGAACCTGGATTATACGGTTTTATTTTTTATTGCATTCTGGGGATTAAATGTGGTTGATGCTGCAGTGGATGCGCACTTTAAAACGTTTGATGTTAGTGATGACCTCAGCCTGCAGATAAAACCCGGTTACAGCCCGCTTGCCAATACCAACGGAATAAGTATTGTGCTTAAGATCCGCTAGCGGATCAGGTTGAACCACATAGGATCATAGGTATATAGATAAAAGCATAGTTAATGGCAATAACAAAAAAATACTTAAATGAGATAACCTATAAAGTTATTGGTTGTGCCATTGAAGTGCATAAACATCTTGGCCCTGGGTTATTAGAAAGTGTATATGAAAAGTGTTTTTTAAAGGAATTAGCTTTACAGGGCATAGCATTCAAAAATCAGATTTGGGTGCCTATAAAATATAAGGGCCTAGAATTGAATACAGAATTGAGACTGGATGTACTTGTGGAAGATATACTTTGTGTGGAATTAAAAGCACAGGAAGGTCTTTTACCTATACATGATGCAATCCTACTCTCTTATATGCAAATGTTGCAAAAACCTAAAGGCATTCTTATCAATTTTCATTGTACTAATATTTTTAAAGCAGGACAGAAAACCCTTGTAAATTCTTTATTCTCTTTATTACCTGAAGAATAAAACTATGTGTCCCCTGTGTATCTATGTTCCTATGTGGTTCAAAACACTAGAAAAGGAATGCTTTTAAAAAAACTCCCACAATATTGAAAACCTGCTTTTCACTATAAAAGAGGCTTAATTTATTATATTTGTTTTACTAAACTATAAAATACCTTTTAAGAAATGGATAGTTTGAAAATTGCTTTAATCGGCTACGGCAAAATGGGTAAAACGATTGAAGAGATTGCTTTACAGCGTGGCCATACCGTTGTTTTAAAAATAGACATTGATACGCTTGAAAGTTTTACCAAAGAAAATCTGCAGCAATGCGATGTAGCCATAGAATTTACCGGCCCTCACAGTGCAAAAGAAAATATCCTGAAATGCATTGATGCCGGTATACCCATAGTCAGCGGCAGCACAGGATGGTTGGAAAGCCGGGAGGAAGTGGAACAAACCTGCCGGAAAAAAAACGGCAGTTTTTTATATGCCAGCAACTTCAGTATTGGGGTAAATCTTTTTTTTGAGTTAAACAAAAAACTGGCACAACTGATGAAAAACCAGGGCGTTTATGAAGTGAGTATGGAAGAAATTCATCACACACAAAAACTAGACGCCCCCAGCGGAACAGCCATTACACTTGCTGAACAGATCCTGTTTGAAATACCCCGGAAAAATAAATGGGTAAATGTGTTTTCAGAAAACCCGGAAGAACTGGTGATCATCAGTAAGCGTGAAGACCCTGCCCCGGGTTTGCACCGCATCAAATACCGTTCTGATGTTGATAATATTGAAATAATCCATACTGCTCATAATCGAAATGGATTTGCCACAGGGGCTGTTCTTGCTGCAGAATTTTTACACAACAAAAAAGGGATTTACAATATGAAAGATGTTATTAATATTTCCTGATTATTATGAAATCAAGCTTACTTCTTCTTTTGTGCAGCCTTTGTACCGGTTTTAACAGCTATGCCCAAAACAAAAAATTTGATTCCCTTTACCTGGAACTTTCTAAAACCAGGGATACTAAAACCAGGATCAATATCACTAATTATATTGCGGCAGAACTAAGGTCGTCTAATGCCGATAGTGCGCTGGCATTGGCACAAAGTGCCTTAAAACTGGCTACGCAGGAAAACTATGCCTTTGGCGCCGGCACATCCTACCTATGTATCGCACTGGCCAATGGTATTAAGTCCAGGTATGAGCTTTCAAATGAATATGCTCAAAAGGCTTTAGCCATTGCAGATAAAATAAAAAATGATTCGTTGAAGGCTTATTCTTTATTGGTCATTACCTCTTACCATTATAATAAAGGTAATTATGATGTAGCCATAGAAAATGCACTGGCGGGTATAAAAATATTTGAAAAAAAAGGCGATGTTACCGGTATATTAAAGACAAAAGTTTTAATGTCGCAGGTGTACCAGTTAAAAAATGATATACCCAGGGCAGAAAATATTTTACAGGAGTCCCTGACCTTGTTCCCTAAAATTGAAGACGCCAAAATAAAAATAAATATCCTGCATACGCTGGCGAATGTATATGGTATGCAAGGGAAATACAGGGAAGCACTGGCTTTAGACAGTGCCGGACTTGTAATTTGTGAAACAGAGAATGCCGATTTTCTTAAATCAGCACTCTATGATAACATGGCCAACTGTTATATGTACAGCAACCGGTTTGAAGAAGCAAAAAAATATTTCTATCTATGCCTGCAGATCGATTCTTCATTTGACAATAAAAAACAGATGTCGGATACTTACCTTAACCTGGGAAACCTGATGCTGATGCAGAAAAAATATAATGAAGCAAAAAATTATCTGTTTCATTCTGTTTCCCTGGCCGATTCAACCGGGTATAAACAGGGCAAATACGGAGCCTTTCTTTTATTGAGTGACCTGTTTAAGGCAACTAATGAAAATGAAAAAGCACTTTCATCCCTGCAAAAGGCATATGCAATAAAAGACAGTATTATAAATGAAAACACGGAAAGTAAGATCGTAGAACTGGAAACCCTTTATCAATCAGAAAAAAAAGAACAGAAGTTAAAATTACAAAAAGCAGAAATAACCCGGAAAAACTATTTACTCTGGGGTTTAATTGCAGGTGGTGCATTGCTGATCTTATCCGGTTTTACTTTTTACAGAAAAAGGCAGATCGCTCATAAAATGAGTTTGCAGGCTGAAGTAATGCGACAACAGGACCTGGCCACCAAAGCCATTATTAATGCAGAAGAAAATGAACGCAAACGGATCGCCGCCGACCTGCATGATGGTGTGGGACAAATGATGAGTGCAGCAAAAATGAATTTATCGGCATTTGAAAATGAGCTGCTTTTTAAAGATGAAGAGCAAAAAATCTCTTTTGATAAACTGATTGGCCTCGTTGACGAAAGCTGCAAAGAAATAAGAAGTGTAAGCCACCAGATGATGCCAAATGCATTATTAAAATGCGGCCTGGCCAGTGCCGTTAAAGAATTCATTGATAAAATTGATACCCGGATCATAAAAATAAATTTATATACAGAGGGATTAAATGAGAGGCTCGACAGTAATGTAGAAACTGTTCTTTACCGGGTAATACAGGAATGTGTAAATAATGTGATCAAACATTCCGGGGGCAGTAAACTGGATATCTCTTTAATAAAAGATACAGATGGCATAGCGGCAACGGTGGAAGATGATGGCAGGGGTTTTGACAGTACAGAAAAACAGCATTTTGAAGGTATCGGATTAAAAAATATCACTTCCAGGATCGAATTTTTAAAAGGTACGGTAGATTTTGACAGCGCCCCGGGAAAAGGAACACTTATTGCTATTCATGTACCGCTTGCTTAATAAATTCTTTTCGCTAAATTTAATCAAAGAGGAAAAGCCTGAACATATTTAAGAATGAAAAACGCAAAAATCACATTGGGAATTGTAGACGACCACCAGATCGTAATTGACGGATTAAAATCTTTACTCCATGGCCATGATCAGTTTGAAGTATTGTTAGAATGTACCCAACCCGTGAAAATGATGGAATTGCTTGAAAAAAGATCGATTGATATTTTGATGACCGATGTGATGATGCCCGGTATGAATGGGGCCGAGTTATCAAAAGCGGTTCATCAAAAATTTCCGGAAATTAAAATACTGGCGCTGTCGATGAGTGGCCAGGGCGACCTGGTTAATCAAATGATAAATGATGCTGATATTTCGGGCTATGTGTTAAAGAATATTGGTAAAAAGGAGCTGCTGAAAGCGTTGGAAAAAATTTCGGCCGGTGGTATTTATTTTAGTGACGAAGTGCTGCAGGAGATGACCCGGGCAAGCGAAATGAAAAAAGAAAATACGGAGGTTCATTTAACCGCAAGGGAGATAGAAATTATAAGGCTCATTGAAAAGGAATTAAGCAATAAACAAATTGCCGAAAAATTATTCCTGAGCGAAAGAACCGTTGAGACCCACCGTAAAAACATCTTCAGAAAAACAAATACAAGCAGTGTTATCGGTTTGGTGAAATATGCATATGAACATAAGTTGATTTGATAATTACACGAATTAAACTATTTACACGAATTATTTTCCCGAAATTACTTGCGTTTCAATTCGTGTAATTCGTAATAATTAGTGTAGGAAATTAGTGTTTTAAATTCTCCAGCATATCCTTTGTCATCCGTTCCAAAGCAAACTCCTCGTTCCAGCCCCAGTCTTTCCGGGCAACCGTGTCATCAATGCTTTGCGGCCAGCTGTCGGCAATTGGCTGGCGGTAATCAGGCTTATAACTTATTAAAAAATCAGGAATGTGTTTTTTTATTTCTGCCGCAATTTCTTTGGGCGAAAAGCTCATGCCCGAAATATTGTAGGATGTTCGGATTGAAATTTTTGCAGCATCTGCCTCCATCAGTTCAATGGTGGCACGTATGGCATCGGGCATATACATCATGGGCAGGTAGGTAGACTCTTTCAAAAAACATTCATATTTTTTTTCCTGTATTGCCTTATAAAATATTTCTACTGCATAATCGGTAGTGCCTCCACCCGGCTCACTCTTATAACTGATAAGGCCCGGGTAACGCAGGCTCCTTACATCAACCTTATACCGCTGATAAAAATAATTGCACCAGAATTCACCGGCATATTTACTGATGCCATAAACCGTTGAGGGTTCAATGATCGTTTGCTGGGGACAATTTTGTTTTGGCGAAGTAGGGCCGAATACCGCTATACTGCTTGGCCAATACACTTTATGTAGTTTCTCTTCTTTAGCAATGTCCAGTACATTCAATAAACTCTGCATATTCAGGCTCCAGGCCAGGTGCGGATTTTTTTCGCCGGTAGCAGAAAGGATCGCAGCCAATAGATATACTTGGGTGATATTTTGCCGGATAACCTGCACATGCAGCATTTCCTTGTTCATTACATCTAAGCTAACGTATGGGCCGGTACCTTTCAGCAACTCATTTTCTTCCCTCAGATCGGAGGCCACTACATTGGCATTACCATACATTTTACGAAGGGCCAGTGTAAGCTCTACCCCAATCTGGCCCGAAGCGCCAATAACCAATATTTTTTCTTTAGCCATTGCAAGTCAATTATAAAGTGTAAATGTAAAATTCAAAATTGAATATTGTAACTTTACGATATGGAAAGATATTTAAAAGATGTATTCAGCAACCAAAAATATAATGAAAATAATTTCTTTCTCATTGCCGGGCCCTGTGTAGTTGAAACGGATGAAATAGTAATGGAAATTGCTGAACAGGTTTCTGCAACCTGCAGGAAACTGGAAATACCTTTTATCTTTAAAGCCTCTTACCGAAAAGCAAACAGAACATCTGCCAATTCATTCACCGGCATTGGTGATAAAAATGCACTGGAGTTAATAAAAAAAGTTGGTGAAAGATTCTCAATTCCTACAACAACCGATATTCATACAGCGGAAGAAGCCGACATGGCAGCAAAATACGTTGATGTTTTACAGATACCGGCTTTCCTGTGCCGCCAGACCGACCTGTTGATTGCCGCTGCAAAAACCGGTAAGATCGTTAACGTAAAAAAGGGGCAGTTTTTAAGCGGCCCCTCCATGAAGTTTGCTGTTGAAAAAATTAACGCTGCCGGTAATGATAAAGTTGGTTTGATTGAGAGAGGCAATACATTCGGTTACCAGGACCTGGTGGTTGATTACCGAAACATCACCTGGATGAAAGAAATTAATGTGCCTGTGATCATGGATTGTACGCATTCTTTGCAACAACCAAACCAGGCCGGTGGTGTAACCGGCGGCAATCCTGAACTGATTGAAACCATTGCCAAAGCTGCCATTGCCACCGGCGCGGATGGATTATTTATTGAAACCCACCCCAACCCTGGGGTAGCTAAAAGTGATGGTGCCAATATGCTTAAACTGGATTTGTTAGAAAATTTATTGGAGAAATTAGTAAGGATAAGAAAAGCGATATAGAAACCTCACCCCAATGAGCTACGCTCTTTCCCTTCGCTTTGCTCGTGAACTCCTAAGGAGAGGAAACTGCAAAGGGGTAGTTTTTCATTACAAATCATTTCATAAAAATTATAACCTGCTATTTATTCTTCACTAAAATCTTCGCAAGTTCCCCCTTCAGGGGGCGGAGGGGGTTTTATAGGTATTTCAACGGGTTCCTTCTTCCATTTAATATATACCGCTTTATGTTCATCCAGAAAGCAACAAAAAGATAAACTATTACCGGTGAGCCAAATGTCATGAACGACATATAGATAAAATACTTACGGATGGTAGATGTGGCAATACCCATCTTTTCGCCAATGGCTGAGCATACACCAAATACATGCCATTCAATAAAACGTTTGAAGCGGTCCATACTGTAAAATTAAACACATTTTATACTAAAAACAAAGGCTTTAAAAAATGCTTCAGTTTTTGTAAGTTTGCAGCACTTCAATTTGAAGATGTGAAGATTTGAAAATTGGCTGATTTTATCACCCTATATTTTCAAAATGATGCTCCCCCATCTTCAAATTGGCCCATTTTCAAATCACCAAATTGACACCATGGCCTTCGACATTGAAATGATCAAAAAGCTGTATTCAAACTTCAGCAGCCGTATTGATGCAGCACGTAAAGCAACCGGCAAACCACTTACCCTCACCGAAAAGATATTATATGCCCACCTCTGGCAGGGAGCAGCCAACAGGGCTTTTGAAAGAGGAAAAGATTATGTAGAGTTTGCACCCGACCGGGTAGCCATGCAGGATGCCACTGCCCAAATGGCCCTTCTTCAATTTATGCAGGCCGGCAGAACAAAGGTTGCTGTTCCTTCAACGGTTCATTGCGATCACCTGATACAGGCCGAAGTAGGTGCTGTTGCCGATCTGTCAAAAGCAAAAACACAAAATAAGGAAGTCTATGATTTCCTGGCTTCGGTCTCCAATAAATACGGTATAGGTTTCTGGAAACCCGGTGCCGGTATCATTCACCAGGTGGTGTTGGAGCAATATGCTTTCCCCGGAGGTATGATGATCGGCACCGACAGCCATACCGTAAATGCGGGTGGGTTAGGCATTATTGCAATCGGCGTGGGTGGTGCCGATGCCTGTGATGTTATGGCAGGATTGCCCTGGGAACTAAAATTTCCAAAACTGATCGGTGTTAAGTTAACAGGAAAATTAAGTGGCTGGACAGCATCGAAAGATATTATTTTAAAAGTGGCCGGTATACTTACTGTAAAAGGCGGTACCGGTGCCATCCTTGAATATTTTGGTGATGGTGCAAAATCATTGTCATGTACCGGTAAAGGAACCATTTGTAATATGGGTGCCGAGATCGGTGCAACCACTTCCATCTTTGGTTATGATAAAAAAATGGCTGAATATTTAATAGGAACCGGCCGGGCCGATGTAGCAATTGCAGCTGATGCCATTGCTGCACATCTTACCGGCGATGATGAAGTATATGCTGACCCAACCAAATATTTCGACCAGGTCATTGAAATTAATTTGTCGGAGCTTGAGCCACATGTTAATGGACCTTTTACGCCCGACCTGGCCTGGCCCATTTCTAAATTTGCTGATGCAGTAAAAGTAAATGGCTGGCCGGATAAATTAGAAGTTGGACTGATAGGCTCCTGTACCAACTCCTCATATGAGGATATTACCCGTGCTGCTTCTATTGCAAAGCAGGCCACCGATAATGGTTTTAAAGCTAAAGCAGAATTTACCATTACACCCGGCTCAGAGCAGGTAAGGTACACTGTAGAAAGAGATGGTTATTTAAATACTTTTGAAAAAATGGGAGGCGTGGTTCTGGCAAATGCCTGCGGGCCATGTATCGGGCAATGGGCACGCCATTCAACCGATCCAAACAGGAAAAATTCTATTGTAACTTCTTACAACCGTAATTTCTCAAAAAGAAATGATGGCAATCCCAATACACATGCTTTTGTTGCTTCTCCCGAAATAACTACCGCTTTGGCCATTGCCGGATCACTTTCCTTTAATCCGCTGACCGATTACCTCACCAACGATAAAGGAGAAAAATTTAAACTGGAAGAACCATTGGGTATTGAAATGCCTCCAAAAGGCTTTGCCGTTGAAGATGCCGGATTTCAGAAACCTGCCGAAGATGGATCTAATGTACAAGTCATAGTTTCTCCAACATCTGACCGTTTACAATTATTAGCTCCCTTTGCTGCCTGGGAAGGAACTGATCTGAAAGGATTAAAATTGTTGATAAAAGCAAAAGGCAAATGTACCACCGACCATATTTCTATGGCGGGCCCCTGGTTAAAGTTTCGTGGCCACCTGGATAATATCAGTAACAATATGCTGATAGGCGCACTCAACTTCTTTAACGAGAAAACAGATTTGGTAAAAAATCAACTGACCGGTGAATACGGGCCAGTACCTGCTGTACAAAGAGCTTATAAAGCGGCAGGTGTTGGAACGATGGTGGTGGGTGATGAGAATTATGGAGAAGGTTCTTCCAGAGAGCACGCTGCTATGGAACCCAGGTTCCTGGGCGTTCGTGCAGTATTGGTAAAATCATTTGCCAGGATCCATGAAACCAATTTAAAAAAACAGGGCATGCTGGCCATAACCTTTGCCGATAAGGATGACTATAATAAAATACTGGAAGATGATACTATTGATATTGAGGGGCTGATGGCATTTAAACCCAATAAAAATTTACAGGTTGTGTTGAACCATGCCGATGGAAGTAATGAGACCATCCAGGTGAATCATACGTATAATGAACAGCAGATCGAATGGTTTAAGGCGGGAGGTGCTTTAAATATAATACGCAAAGAATTTGCGGACTCGTAATGTAACTTCCCTCTCCTTTGGAGAGGGATTGAGGGTGAGGCTGGTTTAAAGCAGGTGCTGCATTGAATATTATCAGGAGGGAGTTTGAGAAAAATAAATAACCATTTATTCAAGGAATTATTTATCGCAAAAAATCCACCCCCATAAGGGTTGGATTTTTTATTTTAATTTACAATCAATCATTATTATCGCCAAGATCTGTATCACACGAATTAGAGATAATAAATAAACTAATGTTTTTTCTCATACCTTTCAAAAAACACTTCCAGCTTTTCATTCATTCTATAATACTCAACTGTATCTTGGATAAGGAACCCTGGTCGAAAATACTTCAAATACAACTCCCCAGAACCCAGTTTATTTTCAATTGTTCCAAAATCATACCAGCGACCACCACAGTTTTTCTTTATCAATTTATCCTGCATTTCCCATTTGCAAATTTCTTTGCCCTTTTCATGATGGAATAATTTAGGGTACAAAAGGTAAGCCCCATCGGTGACATTTAGATAATTATAATTTGAATATTCCTGAATCGTACCATCAGCATTAAATGAAAAAATGTTGATAGCCTCTTGCCCTTTAAATTCACCTTTGGGAATTAATATGGTATTTTTCCATGAGTTTGCAGTTAATTTTTCAGAATTCGCTTCTGCCTCACTTATTCTTTTGATAAACCCTACTCCTTTAGCATAATAATTTATAAAATTACTGGTACCTGTAAAATATGCACTCCCTATTTTTTCTTCAACAACAATAACATTTTTGTAGTCAGTACCATTAAGATTGATATTGATATCTTTTGCTGTTATTTCCCATGTATATGTATATTTCATACTACTGAAGGGGTTAAAATATTTGTCTATTTCTGTTGACCATTTTGTTCCAACAGGAACATTTGATTTTAAAATAATCATTGTCGTAAACCCTTTACTTATTTCATCGCCTTGGTCGCTTGTTAAAATGATTTCCCATTTTTTTGCAACTACACCATTGTCGCAATTGTAATAGACAATACCTTCATCATACTCTAATTTTCTAAATATTTTCCCTTGAAAACTTTTTGTACCATCATAATCACAGATTGGAAAATATTCACAATCCCCGCAGTCTTTTTTATCAGGGTTTTTGGGTTTCGTAGTAACATTTTTAACTGGTTGATTATTGCTTTTAGAGGCAGTATTAGAAACTGTAGTCTTATTTTTTCCGGTAATGCTGGTTAATGAAATCGTATCATCATCAATTGCCTCTAACTTTAAAGACTGTTTAGATGACTTAGGAACTTCATCCCATAATTCAGAAGCATCGCCTGTATAATTGAGAGTCAGCGTGGCTATACCTTCTGAAAATGCAGGTTTAACAGATCTTACTTTTGGGTTTTTCTTTAGCATTTCCCGTAAAGCTGTAAACCTCGGGTCTTCATATTCAACTCCCTGCACAGATATTGTGATCTGTTTTGTTGTCTGGGAATAGGCAATACTGAATGAAGTTGTAAATATCAGCACCAACAAAGTCCGTTTTAATATAATTATGACTTTCATAATTTTTGTTTTTTGATGAATAGTTTTACGTCTTTAATTCTATATCCTGAACGATTTGTCAAATTGCTGAAGTTTTAAATCAGTATTCAATTGGATATTTTTAAATTAAGTAACCTGGAGACATCGGATAATATGGCGTATGCAGCAGGTTCTGTTAATCCACCGGCAATTGTTACTGGCGTACCGTTCGATTCCAGATCAACCCTGTAGGATACTGCTGTTAGTTTTTCTCTGAGTTTCAGACCTGTCTGGGTTGCAGCAGGATTTCGCTGGCTTATGTGTTCAGGAACGAAAAGGTATTTTTCATTCAGGTGGTTTCTGATGATGATGCGGTGTATATCATCTTTATAATAAAACTTACTACCAAGATGAATCCCTTTCTCATTTAAAGTGAACTCCATTCTTTCACGGTATTGGGTAATATTTTTATTGTTTTGAATAAAATATATCCATATTCCAAGTAAAATAGTCATAATAAATCCTAAAGCGAAATTTATTCCCCATAATATTAGCAGGGGTAAAACCAATAACCAGATCGCAGATTTTAAAAAAGAAGGCGCTTTTTCAGGTTCTGATACAAATATCGTGTCAGCACCGGATATTGTTTTGTTGTAAGGCATAAAAATGTTTTTAAGTGTTTTTATAAATATAATTTTATAAGTTAATCGTACTGCTATCAGAAAGCCTCGGATTACCTGAATCAGAATATTCTTTTAACATTAAACTCACCATAACTAATTGTAATAAAGTTTGAACCCTGTTGTGCTCTGACTTTTCCCGAAAATGTTCCTTTTACATGCAGGGCATCAAGTTCTAAAATTTTAACGGTACACTGATAGACACTATGCTCATTAGTATTTGCTATCCAGGAGCTATAGTTATAAATTGTAGGGCTATTAATTGCATAGCCAAAATAGGCTGAAGGGGTATATGAATTGGGTGCCGGAACAGTTTCAGTTTCAGTGTAACTGCCATTCACCTGTATGGGAGAATTTCCAGAATATAAATCAATAGTAAAAGCATTGCCGGTAGAGTCATTGGTGCCACCATTTAAAGCACATTGAGAACTCCCGAAAAAAAACGCTGTGGTTGCTGTATATTCCTTTTGTGTGCCATTTGCTTTAAACCGCATGTAATATTCCGAAGTAACAGGAGCGGTTGGTTCCGGAATCTCCTTTTTACAGGAGGTACCAATAAGTACCATACCAATAAGCAATATGCCATAACTGGATTTCATTTTAAGTGTCTTTTTCATAATAATTTGTTTTATAAGTCAAACTTACGGCTGCTGGAATCCCTCTACAACTCACACTTATTATTTGAAGCTTCTCATTTATTTTCTGCGGCGAATTGGCTGTTTTCTGATTATTTCAGGGTATCTTAATGCCGTAATACCCTTTTCTTTAAACCTGCTTATATGAGAAGTATTTATTTCATACTCTTTTTTTGTTTTATAGCAATCGAGGATGGATCTGCGCAGCCTTATAAAACAGTTGATTCAATTAAAACCGCAATAAAAGGCCATGACAAAAAGGACTCAACCAGGTTAAACCTTTTTTTAAAACTGGCCAAAACCACAGATAGTGACTCTGAGGGAGTAAAAGCTGCGGAAGAGGCAGTTAATTTGGCAAAAGCGCTAAATCTTAAGAGTAAGTTAGGGGAAGCCTATATTTTACAGGCTGCCAATACACTGGAACTGGGCAATGATTCGCTGGCTTTATCATTACTCAATGAGGCCTTGATAATTTTTCAAAGCCTTAAAGATAATATATGGCATGGAAAAGTGTATACGGGTTTAGCCAGGGTTTTTCAATCCAGAGATCAATACTATAAAGCGATTGAGTATAATCAAAAGGCTTTGGAGCTTTATGAAATCAATAATAACCATGAATTAATTGGTAGAGCAAACCTGGATTTAGGCGTATGTTATTATTGGCTATCGGATTATTCACGGACTAACCAATATTACCTTAGTGCAAAAGAGCATTACGAAAATGCAGGCATGCTACGGGAACAAGCAATTCTGTTATCCAATCTTGGCCAGATTGAAAGTAAGTTAAAAAAATATAATTCCGCCATTGCTTATTACAGGTCAGCCATGTCTGTTCAAAATAATATTAAGGATAGTACAGG
>JANOGE010000150.1:0-1504 GCA_031414035.1 Chitinophagaceae bacterium
CGTAGATTTTATGTTGTTAACTAATCAATGAATTTGCATGTTGAATAAAATAATTCACTTCAGTATAAAAAATAAACTCATCATTGGTGTAATGACCATTGCGTTAATAATTTGGGGCTTGTGGAGTGCCTCAAAATTACCCGTTGATGCATTGCCCGATGTTACCAATAACCAGGTACAGGTTATTACCCGTGCACCAACACTGGCTGCCCAGGAAGTAGAACAGTTTATTACATACCCGGTTGAAAGGGCCTTATCCAATATCCAGGGTGTTGAAGAGATGCGGTCATTTTCCCGTTTTGGATTAAGTGTAATAACTGTGGTGTTCAAAGAAAATATGGACATTTATTTTGCCAGGCAACTTATTGCCGAAAAATTGAAAATGGCCGAAACAGAAATTCCTCCGGAGATGGGTACACCGGAAATGGGACCGGTTACTACAGGACTGGGTGAGATTTACCAATATATTATACATCCCAAAAAAGGCAGTGAAGAAAAATATTCTGCCATGGATCTACGCACTATGCAGGACTGGATCGTTGGACGCCAGTTAACAGGTATTGCCGGTGTAGCAGAGGTAACAGGCTTTGGTGGTATCAGCAAGCAATATGAAGTGGCAATAAACCCCGACAGGTTGAAGGCTATGAATGTAACCATCCCGGAAATACTTACTGCACTCCAGAAAAATAATGAAAATACCGGTGGCGCTTATATCGACAGAAAGCCAAATGCCTATTTCATCCGCGGAGTAGGATTGGTAAAAACATTTACCGATATAGAAAATATAGTTATTAAACAGCAGAACGGTATTCCTGTTTTGATAAGGGATGTTGCCAGGGTTCAATTTGGTTCGCCGCCGCGTTACGGAGCACTTACTTATAATGGCGAAAAAGAAGTTGTTGGTGGCATCGTACTGATGATGAAAGGAGCCAACAGTGCATCTGTGGTTAATTTGGTAAAGGAGCGGATGAAGACAATACAAAAATCTTTGCCCGAAGATGTGGTGGTTGAAGCTTTTTTAGACCGAACTGATTTAATTGACCGTGCCATCAATACGGTAAAAATAAATTTGATAGAAGGTGCACTAATTGTAATACTTATACTGGTTTTATTTCTGGGAAATCTGAGGGCAGGTTTAATTGTAGCTTCTGCCATTCCATTATCATTATTATTTGCATTGGCATTAATGAATTTGTTTGGCGTTAGTGCCAACCTCATGAGTTTGGGTGCCATAGATTTTGGTTTGATCGTAGATGGTGCTGTAATCATTGTTGAAGCCACACTTCATTTTTTTTCAAGTGAAAAACTAAAAGGGAAATTGACCCGGCAACAGATGGATAATGCAGTGGGCGGAAGTGCCAGGCGTATGATGAGTTCTGCAGCATTCGGCCAGATCATCATCCTGATTGTTTATTTTCCCATCCTTTCTTTAGAGGGTGTTGAAGGAAAAATGTTTCGCCCCATGGCAGAGACAGTAGCTTTTGCCATACTGGGGGCATTGATC
>JANOGE010000151.1:0-5219 GCA_031414035.1 Chitinophagaceae bacterium
GGTTATATAATGATTGAAGTAGCTGATGGAAAATTGAATGATGATATGATCCAGTCGATGAGTAATATCAGCAATGTAATGCACTTTCTTACAGATGGGAAAGGGTCAAAAGGAAATATTATTTCTTTGCGTAAGGCAGAGGTAAATAAGATGCTGGGCAAGGTAGATGAAATGAGCGATGCCGGCGGAATGACGATGAGTGAACCTTTCATTATAGGGGAAACGATAAAGATCATTGACGGGCCATTTAACGATTTCAATGGTGTTATTGAAGAGGTAAATGACGAAAAGAAAAAACTAAAAGTACAGGTAAAAATATTCGGCAGGGCTACCCCGGTAGAACTGAGTTATATGCAGGTGGAAAAAATAGTTTAATTGGGGAAGTCTCCCGGGTGGCTTTTTTTATAACAAAATATATTAAAATGAAAAAATTATTAGTAATTATTCCGGCTTTGTTCTTATGCTTTAATTTACTGGCACAACCCCCAAAAGGCCCTGCTGATAAAGGAATGGTATTTGGTGAAAAAACAACGGCCGAAGGCGCTGTAAACGCAAATGAACTGGCTGCAAAACTACAGGGAGCAGAACCTGCAGATGTAAAAGTAATGGGTAAAGTGGTTGAAGTTTGTAAAGCAGAAGGCTGCTGGTTACGGATGGAAACCCCCAATGGCTCAATGCTGATAAAAATGAAGGACCATGCTTTCCTGGTTCCATTATCAATGAATGGCAAAACGATTGTTGCTGATGGCACGGCTACACTTAAAGAAACATCCGTAGAGATGCTTCGTCATTATGCAGAAGACGCAGGCAAAACCAAAGATGAAATTGCAGCAATAAAAGAACCTAAAAAAGAGATCACTTTACAAGCCAAAGGAATATTGGTATTGTAATTCTGCTTTAAAAAAATGGTATCCCCGGATTATCCGGGGATTTTTTTTGACATTTGGTAAAAATTAAAATAATTTCATTAGCTTTGCCGCCCCAAATAGTTCTTAAGTAGAATCCCGATAGATATCGGGTGAATTGGGAGTCTGGCCTCAGGCAAGACGCTATCACCAAAAAAAGTAAAAAAATGGCAAAAGAGATCACCGCCTATGTCAAGCTCCAGTGTAAAGGAGGACAGGCTAATCCGGCACCGCCAATAGGCCCTGCCCTGGGTTCTAAAGGTATCAACATTATGGAGTTCTGTAAGCAATTCAATGCCAGAACCCAGGATAAACAAGGAAAAGTGCTTCCTGTATTAATCACCGTTTATGCCGATAAGTCATTCGACTTCATCATTAAAACTCCCCCGGCAGCCGTTCAGCTTATGGATGCCGCTAAAATTACCAGCGGAAGTAAAGAACCTAACCGTGTTAAAGTTGGAAAAGTTACCTGGAACCAGGTTGAAGAGATAGCCAAAGATAAAATGGCGGATCTGAATGCTTTTACGCTTAACAGCGCCATGAGTATGATCGCAGGTACAGCCCGCAGCATGGGTTTAACGGTAGACGGGAAAGCCCCCTGGGAAAATTAACCTGCCTGCCGGAAGGCAGGTTATCAACACAAAATTCAACACAATGATTACGAAAAAAAGAAAAGTAGCAAATACTAAGGTTGATATTAATAAAGCCTATTCTTTAAAAGAAGCTTCCACTTTAGTTAAAGAAGTAAATACAACAAAATTTGATAGTTCCGTTGATCTGCATATCAGGTTAGGTGTAGATCCTAAGAAAGCAGATCAGGCCATCAGGGGTACGGTTTCATTGCCTCATGGTACCGGTAAAACAAAACGTGTATTGGTTTTATGTACACCGGATAAAGAAGCCGAAGCAAAAGCTGCAGGTGCTGATTATGTAGGGTTGGAAGAATTCATCACCAAAATTGAAGGTGGCTGGACAGATGTAGATGTGATTGTGGCCACACCTTCTGTAATGCCTAAAATAGGTAAATTAGGTAAGGTATTAGGTCCGCGTAACCTTATGCCAAACCCTAAAACGGGTACGGTTACCAATGACGTAACCGGCGCAATCAATGATTTGAAAGGAGGAAAAATTGCTTTTAAAGTAGATAAAGTAGGCATTATACATGCTTCTATCGGAAGAGTAAGTTTTGCCTCTGAAAAGATTGCTGAAAATAGCCAGGAACTGATCAATGCTATCATGAAATTGAAACCATCTTCATCAAAGGGTACTTATTTGAGGGGTGTAAGCATGGCAAGCACAATGAGCCCGGGTATTTCAATTGACACCAAATCTGTTCAAAACTAATCCTTCGACTTCGCTCAGGATGACTAAAAAATAATTGATATGACAAAACAGGAAAAAAATGAAGTGATTGAACTGCTGAAGGGTAAGTTCACTCAATATAATAATTTCTATATCACCGATACTGAAAGCCTGACCGTAGCACAGGTTGGCAAGTTGCGTAACCATTGTTTTAATAAGCAGGTAGAAATGAAAGTGGCTAAGAATACACTTATTAAAAAAGCATTGGAAAGTCTGGATGCTGAAAAATATAGCGGAGTTTTTGATTCACTGCATAAGGTAACGGCCTTATTGTTCAGCGAAAATCCTAAAGAGCCGGCCATGATCATCAGTACTTTTCGTAAAGAGAACAACAATGAAAAGCCGTTGCTGAAAGCAGCTTTTATAAATGGAGATGTTTTTGTAGGTAATGACCAACTGAAAGCATTGACCCAGATCAAGACCAGGAATGAACTGATTGGTGAAGTTATCGGTTTATTACAGGCACCCATACAGCGTGTTTTAGGCGCTTTACAAAACAAAGATGCAGGATCAGCTGTAGCCGAAGAAGTAACTCCGGTTGCAGAAGCACCGATTGCAGCAGCACCGGTTGCAGAAGTAACAGCAGCAGCGGTTGCAGAAGTAACAGAAGCACCGGTAGCAGAGGCTCCGGCTACAGAAGCAATTCCCGAAGCTCCGGCTGCAGAAGAAGCAAAAGGCGAAGAAGAAACACCACAGGCTTAGTTTTGAACTAAGCACTAAAGATTTGAAATCGGCCAATCAGCATCCCGATAGCTATCGGTGCTAATGGCTCATTAATAATAAAGTAACAATTTTTTAAAAACGCTCCGACGGATCCGATAAAAGGATGTGAAGCCGGAAAAAAACAAACATTATGGCAGAAGTAAAAAAATTAGCTGAAAGCTTGGTAAGTTTAACAGTAAAAGAAGTTCAGGAATTGGCTGAATTCTTAAAATCAGAATACGGTATCGAACCAGCTGCAGCTGCAGTTGTAGTAAGTGCTGGCGGTGGTGATGGTGCTGCAGCTGTTGAAGAAAAAACAGCATTCAATGTAATCTTAAAGGCTGCCGGTGCCAACAAATTAGCGATCGTTAAGATCGTTAAAGAATTAACAGGATTAGGATTGAAAGAAGCTAAGGATTTAGTGGATGGCGCTCCAAAACCGGTTAAAGAAGGTGTTGATAAAGCAACAGCAGAAGAATTGAAGGCCAAATTAACAGAAGCAGGTGCCGATGTTGAAATTGCTTAATTAATTCCAAAAATAGCTTTAGGCCGGTCCATATCAAGCGGATCGGCCTTTTTATTAAATTAAATTGGAGGTCGCAAATGGCGACCTCCAATTATGTTTTTTGCTGAATCCCGTTCTAAACCGGATGTTGTTTAAAATCAAGACTGTTCCAGTATATTTTTTTAAAATATTCAAAATAAAATCTATGTTTATACTGTCAAAATAAGCTGTATGGCAAAAGCAGTGCAAAAAGCAAAACCGGCTGATGAAGAAATCGTAAGTAAGATTTATTTTATAAGAGATAAGAAAATAATGCTGGATAAGGACCTTGCGGAACTATACGATGTAACTACGGGAAACCTGAACAAGGCGGTAAAGAGAAATTTAAAGCGTTTCCCCAAAGATTTTATGTTTCAACTTACAGAAGCCGAATTTAAAAACTTGATATTCCAAACTGGAACATCAAGTTGGGGCGGTACAAGAAAAATGCCCTATGCGTTTACTGAACAGGGAGTTGCCATGTTATCAGGAGTTCTAAACAGTGATAGGGCGATAGAAGTAAACATCCGTATCATAAGAATATTTACGAAATTGAGGGAAATGTTACTTACGCATAAGGACATTTTGTTGAAGCTGGAGAAAATAGAAAATGAGTTGATGAAAAATGAAAGCAGAACATCGAAGAATGAGAGCAATATTCAAATGATTTTTGAAGCTTTGAAACAATTACTAAACCCGCCGCAAGAACCAAGAAAACGGATAGGTTTTAAGCCGGATAATTAATATTTGTTTAATAAAAAACCGGGGTTTAGCGACTTGACAATCCAAACCGGAACATCAAGTTGGAGGGCTACAAATGTTTACAAGTTATTCGGGAAATTAACAGTAGGCTTGTATTGCCCGCTTGCCAGGAGGCAAGGCGGGGACGTTCGGAGGTTAGGGAACACCCATAGCGGCGAAAAAATAGCTTTAAAGGCCAGGAAGAAATTCCTGGCTTTTTTATTTTTTAAATTGTGCCCGTAAAAATATTTTGGACCTACCCCGGCCTGCTTAAATGCAATTCAAAAACGGCGTAAAAAGCCGGGCGTAAGTTAAAAAAACGGGTTATCCACAAAAACCCTTCCAGTTCCTTAAAAAATCGTATATCGTAATCAGGAAATCAGATTTTTTTACCTACCTTTGCCCTCCTTTAATTTAGGGTTAGTGGCACTCGTGGCCAAAAGCCTTATTGCTAAAGGATCTTCTGCACACTTAAACGTCTTAATTACAATATGTCTGCAACTAAAACAAACGCTGCTAAACGTATCAATTTCGGAAAAGTTGAACTTTTAGCGGAAACTCCCGATTTGCTGGGAATCCAGATCCAATCGTTCAAAGATTTTTTTCAGTTACAAACCACTCCCGACAAACGTAATGTGGAGGGGCTGTTTCGTGTATTCAAGGAAAACTTTCCTATTACAGATACCCGGAACATCTTCGTACTGGAGTTTTTGGATTATTTCGTTGACCCCCCAAGGTACACCATTGAAGAGTGTATTGAAAGAGGACTGACCTATGCAGTACCCTTAAAAGCAAAACTGCGATTAAGTTGTAATGACGAAGAGCACGTTGACTTTCAGACGATCGTTCAGGATGTGTTCTTAGGTAATATCCCATACATGACACCGCGTGGTACCTTTGTTATCAATGGTGCCGAAAGAGTTGTAGTTAGCCAGTTGCACCGTTCGCCAGGTGTTTTCTTTGGT
>JANOGE010000152.1:0-8017 GCA_031414035.1 Chitinophagaceae bacterium
AGGCAGCCGGTTTTGTTGGAAGTAAGACCAGGCAAAAAATTAAAGATGGAACAGTAATAGGGGTTCAGCCATTGGGTAATGGGTCCATCATATTTTTTGCAGACGATCCAGTCTACCGGAATTTTTGGGAGAACGGGAAAATGCTTTTGGCCAATGCGGTGTTTTTAGTGGGGCAATAAATAAAACGTAAATTTTTTTATAATGATCAATAAACGGGTTTTCACATTTTTAATTTTTAATTTTTCATTTTTAATTGTTGCTGCTCAGGCACCGAAGTCATACACATCTGCAGAAATTTTATTGCAGTTAAAAAAACTGAATGTATTGGGTTCTGTATTGTATGTAGCGGCTCATCCGGATGATGAAAACACCCGTTTGCTGGCATACCTCGCCAATGAAAAATTATACCGTACCGGGTATTTAAGTTTAACACGGGGCGATGGCGGACAGAATTTAATAGGAGATGAGCAGGGAGTAGACCTTGGATTGATACGAACCCAGGAATTATTGTCTGCAAGAAGGATTGATGGTGCGGAACAATTCTTCAGCAGGGCATTTGATTTTGGTTATAGTAAAAGCCCCGCAGAAACAATGCTTTTTTGGGGACACGATAAAATAGTAAGCGATTTGGTCTGGGTTATCCGGAAATTTCGCCCTGATGTGATCATCACCCGTTTTCCGGAAACCGGCGAAGGCGGACATGGTCATCATACAGCCTCAGCTATACTTGCCGGTGAAGCCTTTGATGCAGCAGCAGACCCGACAAAATTTCCGGATCAGTTAAAGAACGGGGTAACTGTTTGGCAGGCAAAACGGTTGCTTTGGAATACGTTTAATTTTGGCGGAACAAATACACAAAGAGATGATCAGTTTAAATTGGATTGCGGAGATTATAATCCCATCCTGGGAAAAAGTTACGGAGAGATCGCTGCAGCAAGCCGAAGCCAGCATAAGAGCCAGGGCTTTGGGGTACCGGCACAAAGAGGCAGTATAATTGAATATTTTAAAACCATAAAAGGGGAGCCCCCGGTAAATGACCTGATGGATAATGTGGATATTAGCTGGAACAGAATTAATGAAAAAAGCCTGGCCACAACTGTAAATAAGATCATTGATAAATTTGATATAGAGCATCCCGAAAGATCGGTTTATGCTTTAACACGGTTATATAAAAGTACCGAATCTATAAACGAAGATCATTGGAAAAAGCAAAAACTGAATGCTGTTAATGAACTGATACAACAATGCAGTGGTTTATTCATGGATGCCACAACCAATACCCAGTATGCCGTTCAGGGGGATAGTTTAAAAATAAATTTAGTGGTTAACAACAGGTCGGGGGCCAATATTTTAAATGCCGATGCTCATTTATCTGATGATTATGTAATTTTCGACCAAATAAGTAAGAATGTGAATTCGGTGAAGACCTACACTATTTTTATCAAACCTGGTACAAAACCTACCCAACCCTACTGGCTGGAGAGCCCGATGGATAAAGGAAGTTTTAATATCACCGATCAGCAGCAAATTGGTAAAGGCGAAAGTGATCCGTTATCGGTTTTATTCAGTATGATGATTGAAGGGATTGAATTTAAATTCACTAAGCCAATCCGTTATAAACATACCGATCCTGTTAAAGGTGAGTTGTACCAGCCTCTGACTATTTTACCAAAAGTTGAATTGAATTATAACGGCAATGTTTTTCTTGCCATTAATAACAAACCGGTTGATGTACGGACGCATATAAAATCAAACCTTCCGGATGCTTCGATGTACACTGTCACCAAAGAAATATCTAATCAAATTACTAACTCCGGAAACCCGTTCACATTTATCAGCAGTACAGTAAATAAGGAAAATATTGAATCATCCGTTTTTTCGTTCAGAGAAAATGATTTGGATCAGGTGGAAGAAATAAAGTTACTGGCCAATGACGGAAAAAATATTTATCATCAATACAAAAGGAATATTGAATATGATCATATCCCTTCCATCGTTTATTTTCATGATGCAACAGCTAAACTCTCTAAAATTGATTTAAAGACAGAAGGCAATTATGTTGGTTATTTACCCGGGGCAGGTGATAAAGTGCCCGAAGCATTGATAGCAATGGGGTACAAGGTAGTAACATTAAAAGAGAGTGATATTGTAGCTTCCAATTTAAAACAGTTTGATGCCATTGTTACCGGTGTAAGGGCATATAATACCAATGAATGGATGAACAATGTGTATGAAGAGTTGATGCAATATGTGAAAGATGGAGGTGTGTTACTGGTTCAATACAATACCAGCAACCAGATAGGACCGGTTAAAGCAAAAATAGCTCCGTATTCATTTACCATCAGCCGCAACAGGATAACTGATGAAGCCGCAAAGGTTAATTTTTTAATTCCCGGACATCCGGCATTAAATTATCCCAATAAAATAACGGATAAGGATTTTGATGGCTGGATCCAGGAACGAAGTATTTATCATGCAGAAAAAGTGGATACCAGTTTTAAGAATATTCTGAGTATGACGGATCCCGGAGAAAAAGAACTGGATGGAAGTCTGATCATTGCCAATTATGGTAAAGGAAGGTTTGTTTACACCGGTTTGGTTTTCTTCAGGGAATTGCCGGCAGGTGTACCCGGAGCCTACCGTTTGTTTGCCAATTTAATTGCTAACAACAGGAGCAAATATGTAAAGTAAAAATTGTAGCGTCATTCCGAACGCAGTGAGGAATCTGCCTGGCTTTTTTTATAAATGTTCAAATAGATTCTTCGCTATCGCTCAGAATGACAAATAAAAATATGCAAAACGAAAGATTATATTGGAATAAATGGTACGCAGGAGTACTACTTTTTTTAATTGTTCAGATAATTATTTTCTATTTAATTACTGTTGAGTTTAAAAAATAGTCACTGTTATGATTGATCAAATGCTTTTATTATTAAAAATCTTCAAAAGCTCCGCCGCGGCGGATTTGGGGTATGAGTAGTATAGATTGGATCATATTATGTGTTACCCTGTCAGGTATCATCATCTATGGTATTTATAAAAGCCGTACCACAAAAAACCTGGAAGGCTATTTTTTAAGTAACCGTACATTACCCTGGTACCTGGTGTTATTAAGTATCATGGGTACTCAGGCAAGTGCCATTACTTTTTTAACCGGCCCGGGCCAGGCATACAGCGATGGAATGCGCTTTGTGCAATATTATTTTGGGTTGCCACTGGCTATGATCGTTATCAGTATCTTTTTTGTACCGGTCTTCAACAGGTTAAAGGTATTTACTGCATATGAGTTTTTAGAAAACCGGTTTGATCTTAAAACCCGGACACTTACTTCATTTTTATTTTTATTATCCCGTGGATTAAGTACCGGTATCAGCATTTTTGCACCTTCCATTGTTTTAAGTTCATTGATGGGTTGGAATATTTATTACACCAACCTGGTTATGGGGGGCATGCTGATCATTTATACCATGAGTGGCGGTGCAAAAGCAGTTGCCCACACTCAAAAATTGCAAATGATCATTGTAATTGCAGCGTTGTTTCTTGTTGGATATTTAGCCGTTAAATTATTACCCGATGCCATTGGCTTTACTGAGGCTTTGCAAAAAAGCGGTGAATTGGGGAAGATGAACATCATTACCACGGGGTTTACTGAAAATGGATTTAACTGGCAGGATAAATACAATATCTGGAGTGGATTGATCGGTGGTTTTTTTCTTTCACTCAGTTATTTCGGAACCGACCACAGCCAGGTTGGCCGTTATCTTACTGCCAGAGATCTGAAGGAAAGCAGGAAAGGATTACTCATTAACGGGCTTGTAAAAGTACCCATGCAGTTTTTTATCCTGTTGTTGGGCATATTGATCTTTTCGTTTTACCAGTTCAATAAAGCACCCATTTATTTTGACCAGGCTAAAGTTATTATTGCCAAAGAAACAGTTAATAAAGAGGCTTTAGTTGCCCTGGAAACCCGCTATGAAAAAGCACTTGAAACCAGGGATATTAAAGAGGCCGGTGCATTGAGGGTACAATATAAAACTGTTTTACAACAGGCTTTACCGGGGCAGGATACCAACGATAACAATTATATCTTTTTACGTTTTGTAATGGATTATCTGCCCAAAGGATTGATCGGCCTCATCATCGCTATTATTTTTCTGGCTTCCTGGGGAAGTATTGCGGCGGCATTAAATTCGCTGGCCGCCGTTAGTGTTGTTGACTTTCATAAAAAATTTTTTGTTAAGGAAGAAACGGAGCAACAGGATTACAGAATATCGCAGTGGTATACCTTTGGCTGGGGTGTATTTTGCATTTTCATTGCCATGTTTGCGCAAAATATCGGTAACAGCCTTATTGAAGCGGTGAATATTCTGGGTTCATTATTTTATGGAGTAATACTCGGCATTTTCCTGGTGGCATTTGGTATGAAATTCATCAGGGGGCATGCCATTTTTTATGCAGCCATTGTTTCCGAATTGTTGGTTGTTCTTATTTACCAGCAGGAAATCGTTTCCTTTCTCTGGCTTAATGCCATCGGCGCCATATTGGTTATTATATTGGCTTGCCTGCTTCAACTTATTACTAAACAAAAAGCGCTGCCATAAAGCAGCGCTTTTTAATTTTTTGTTTACCGGTTTATTTTAAACTCTTCTGCAGATCTTTGTTCATTTTTACATAATCATCATTTTTAGCTGCGGCCGCTAATTCCTGCGACTTTTTTGAACTCTCCATGGCACCAGCCATATCGCCCATTTCTTTTTGAATTTTAGCTTTATAAAGCCATATCCAGAAAGCTTCTTTATTTCCTTCAATGGCTTTGGTTGCATTTTCTAAGGCCTTCGGTAAATTTTTATCATATTCATTGTAAAACTGTGCAGCCTGCCAATAAGGTTTTTTATCTGTATTCATCGCTGCCTCAATCTGGGCACGTACTTTATCTTTAAAATCAGCTTTCACTGGGATTGATACGATCGTTTTTTCCCACATAATATCCAGTGAACAATATTCTGGGCCTACATTTGAAAAATTCATAGTAAAAGTTTCCATTTTATTTTTCATTTTCATGGGCTCCACTTTAAAACGGACAATATCTTCTGACTCTTTATAACCATCAATGCCCCAGTTTGTCAATCCCTTATTTAAAATTATTTCCCAGGAATCCATACCCGGTATGGTGTATAAAACGTATGTTCCGGTATCTATTTTTTTGCCACCTATTTCCAAAGCATCTTTAAAAACTATTTTAGTGGCGGCATTGGCACCTGTGCGCCACAATTTGTTATATGGAACAAGATCGCCGTAAATTTTACGGCCCTTTGCCGATGGCCTGGAGTAAGTAAGTTCCACAGAACCGATCGCAAACTCCTGTTTAATGGTTTGTGTGGGCGATGGTGCTGGCATTTTTACCTGAGCTGAACCCAGTAATGTAAAAAAGGAAAGAATAATTACCGTGAATATTATTTTTTTCATATCAATTTATTTAGGCGGCAAAGGTATGGAAATAACAGTTAAGCGGATAAAAATAAAGAAAAAATAGAAACAGTTAGAACCGGACCTTAACACGTACAGAAGTTTTTTTCCCTTTTTTTAGTTTCCACTGTGGTCCAAGTTCAATTTACTGTCTGGCTGCATCATCATATGCTGCGCCAAGTGATTTATTAACCCTTATATTGCTGATAGCACCACCTGCTTTTACATCAAATGAAAGTTCAACTTCTCCATGAAAATCTTTCTTCAGCATCTCTTCGGGGATGTCAAGATTATTGGCTACATAGGTATTGTAATTCTCCCAGCCGTCTGCCGGTTCTACATTTACAACAGAGTCAATGATCAGTGTAGCCCTTCTTGATTTTATATTTTTACTGTTATCATTATTAATAATGATCGTCTTTTCTCTTACTGACATCTCATCTTCAAGTAACACAATCCTGTTGAGGGGCTGGTTACTGTGTAATGAAAACGTACGGGGTGCATATCCCACTGACCTCACTTCTATATTTAAAACCGTATCTGCAGACACCAGCCTGAAATTACCTTTTACATCGGCATAGGTCCCGAAGTTTTCACTTTTAATAGAAATATTGGTAAAGGGCAGCGGGGAATTATCAGCGGCCAACACCTGGGCATTAAAGTAATTATTAAGTGACTGTTCTTTTTTATTTACTGCCGGTGCTGTTTGCCGTTTGAACGTTTCTGCATCGGCATTATTTTGTTTTGCCTTTTCTTTATTCATTGTTATCAAGGTTACATCAGCATTGCCGGAATTGTTATTTGCTGAGGACGGCACATTAATAATTGGAGTTTCGGATAAAACCGGTTTTTCTGAAACTGTCTGTCCGGGTGGTTGTTTGGCCAATCCGGTCCTATCTGTTGTAATAGTATCAGCCAATGTCGCATTGCCTGGCTTGAAGTTAAAAACATTATCTTTTTGGCTGCCTTGCGGATTGATTTGAGAAATGGTGCCATTGGCAGAAGTAGTATTCTCTTTATCGGAAGATGATTTATCCTTTGTTGATGAGGTTTCAGCCGATGACGTTGTTTTATCTTTCGCTGTAACCGAATCTGGCGGAGTGGTTATAGTTTGTGCTATTTGAGGATTTGGGTTTTCTTCTGATCTGTTTTTCGTAAGTATAAAAGTGAGCGTTGCACCGCTGCCGATCACAAGAACCGCTGCAGCCGTTTTCCACCACCTGCCGGTTGATCTGTGCATGGGCACGATCTTAGCCTCAGATTCTATTTCGGTAATTTGACTTCGTACCGCGGCCAGTTGGTGCTTCCAGTTCTTATTTTTCATGCCTTCATAACCTTCCATGGCTTCCGCTAAAAAAACGTCATCCAATGCCGCTTTTTCCATTTCATGCATTTGCCCGGCTGAAAGCCTTCCCGAAAAATATTTTTCAATATCTACCGCTGAATAAATAATATTTTTTCCTGTATCGCTCATTATTCTTTAATCAAATATCCGGTGATTCATTTAATGCTTAATCTACTTCTTTGCATCAATACATATTTTTAAGTTCCGTTTGCCATTTTGAATATAGCTTCTCACTTTATTCCAGTCATACCCGGTCATTTCAGCTATTTCATTATAACATTTGTTTTCCAGGTAAAATAACATTACTGACCGTTTCTGCTCCTCGGGCAAAGTATCCATACATTGCTCTAATTTTTTAAAGTCTTCCTCTTTTTCCAAAGCCCCGACATTCAGATGCGTATTTTGTTCAGAATACATAAATGAAGCATTAAATTCTGTGGTTTTCAAGTTCCGGGGACTTCTCAGCTGCATCAGGCAATGGTTCCGGGTTAATACATGCAGCCAGCCTTTAAAATTCTCCACATCATGTATCCTGAGTTTTGTGTTCAGTTCATCAAAAATATCCATAACAGCATCCTTACAGCGTTCTGCATCCTTAAAATATTTCAGGCACACACCAAAAACCAGGTCCATATACCGCTGATACAAGGTACTTAAATGATTTATATCACCCGTTTCTTTAAAAGCAGCAAGCAATTCCTTATCAGAAGATTGGTCGGGTGATATGTTCTTTAAAAATGGCAAGCCCTTATTTCCGCCATCCGGCGGCAAATTGAATGTGTGTTATTAAAAATTTTGTTACCCGCATTTATTCATTTGTCATCAATGTTGCGTCGCACTCTTGTACTGCATATCTTTATTAATCTGGCCTCACCTCCCGAACTACGTTCCTAACTTTCGCTTTGCTCAGTTACCTCTCCCGAAGAGAGGAGGCGGGGTATTCAACTTATCCAAACATTATCTCTCCCACTTCTTCTATAAATTTTCCTCATCATAAAGCAAACAGGTATTCATTTTGCAAAACACGTTTTCGCTTCAGTCCTCCAGTTCCCTCTCCTCGGGAGAGGGGTTGGGGTGAGGCCGGGCCACTATTCAAAATAAACTTTAACGGTTTGATAAAAAAGACGGCTGTTCATGTATTGGCTCTGTTGAAATTGTTTTTCTGCAAAACTCTGTAAACCCAGTAACCCTGCAGCATTGCCTTTA
>JANOGE010000153.1:0-13179 GCA_031414035.1 Chitinophagaceae bacterium
CTTACCAATGCAGAACTGGAAAAAATGGTAGATACAAACGATGAGTGGATACGAACACGGACGGGTATTGAAGAACGCAGAATTTTAAAAGAACAAGGCAAAGGCAGCAGCGATCTTGCGGTGCCGGCTGTATTGGAATTATGTAAAAAACGGGGGATCAGCCCTGATGAAATTGACTGCCTGATATGTGCGACGGTAACACCGGACATGGTTTTTCCAGCCACCGGTAATATTATTTGTGATAAGATCGGAGCAAAAAATGCTTTCAGTTTTGATGTAATGGCTGCCTGTTCCGGCTTTTTATATGCCCTAACAACAGGAACAGCATTTATTGAAAGTGGCAGGTATAAGAAAGTTGTTGTTGTAGGTGTAGATAAAATGAGCAGCATTATAGATTACAGTGACAGGGCAACCTGTATCATTTTTGGCGATGGCGCCGGTGCGGTGTTATTAGAAGCTGTGTATGAAGATATTGGAGTTTTAGACAGTTTATTAAAAAGTGACGGTAGCGGTATGCATTTCCTGCATATGAAGGCCGGGGGGTCTGTAAAGCCTTCCACTGTTGAAACAGTACTGGCAAAAGAACATTATGTATACCAGGAAGGACAGGCCGTTTTTAAATTTGCCGTTAAAGGTATGGCTGATATCAGTTACGAACTTATGCAGCGGAATAATTTAACAGCTGATGATATTGCCTGGCTGGTGCCGCACCAGGCTAATTTACGGATCATTGATGCTACCGCCAGGCGGATGGGCCTACCAAGAGAAAAAATTATGATCAACATTCAAAAATATGGCAATACTACTGCAGGTACCTTACCGTTATGTTTGTGGGATTGGGAAAAAAAATTAAAGAAGGGGGATAACCTGATACTGGCTGCTTTTGGAGGAGGTTTTACCTGGGGTGCTACATGGGTTAAATGGGCTTATAACAATGACCAAAATTAATATACACGTTTATTAAACATAATAATTTAACCACATGAAAAAAATAATACTTTTCTTTTTTATTATTTTAATTGTTGGAGAAACAGAGAGCTATTCACAATTTACCAGGTACATTGTCCGCTTAAAAGATAAGGGCACCAATCCTTTTTCAATCAGTAACCCGTCTGCCTATCTTACTGCACGATCCATACAAAGAAGAATAAGATTTGGTATTGCCATAGATTCAACAGACCTGCCCATTACACCAAGATATATTGACAGCATCCGAATGGCAGGTGCAGTTACCGTTCTTAATTCATCAAAATGGCTAAACCAGGTTGCCATTCAAACAACCGATGCATCAGCACTTGCTAAAATAAACAGCTTTCCATTTGTTATTAGCAGCGGACCAATAGCAAGCATAATTCAACCTCATGAAAATCCGGTTAATAAAAAACTGGATGCCCCGTTAACTCAGGCTCCCGGCGGCCCTGCTCCTTCAGTAATTACCGCTGATTATTATAATTATGGACAGAGTTACGGACAGGTGCATCTCCACAACGGGGAGTTTTTGCACAACCGTGGCTTTAGAGGACAGGGTATGCAAATGGCTGTTTTGGATGCCGGTTTTTATCATTATTTAACCTTGCCAACTTTTGACAGCATCAGGAGTAATAACCAGGTATTGGGTACATGGGATTTTGTTACTGGAAATGCAAGTGTTGATGAAGACCATCCACATGGAATGAATTGCCTGAGTACCATTGCTGCCAATATGCCCGGTATTTTTATGGGTACTGCTCCTAAAACATCTTTTTATTTATACCGTACCGAAGATGTAAGCACTGAATACCCGGTAGAGGAACAAAACTGGATTGCAGGTATGGAAAGAGCAGACAGTTTGGGTATTGATATTTCCTCTACTTCATTGGGGTATTTTACTTTTGATAATGCAATCTTTAATTATACCTATGCTAATATGGATGGTAATACCACAATGAGTGCAAAAGGTGCAGATCTTGCTGCCAAAAAAGGAATATTAGTCGTTTTGGCGGCTGGCAATGAAGGCAATTCTTCCTGGCGTTATGTTATTACTCCCTCAGATGCTGACAGTGTAATAGCTGTTGGTGCTGTTTCTGCAAGTGGTGTGGTGGGAAGTTTCAGCAGTTATGGCCCAAGTAGTGATGGCCAGGTTAAACCATCCATGGCCGCCGTTGGTGTTGGAGCCGTAATTGCCAATCCCTCAACCGGTTTACCAACATTTGGAAATGGAACTTCCTTTGCCTGTCCTAATTTGGCTGGACTTACAACCTGTTTATGGCAGGCCTTTCCTGAAATTAATAATATGGGTATTATTAATGTGATGCAGCAATCGTCTACCAGGGCAACGAACCCCGATATCAGGGTGGGTTACGGAATACCCGATTTGAAGAAGGCTTTTGTAAAACTGATAAAGCAATTATATACACAACAGGCTGCAGTTGCCAATTGCAGTGTTACGTTACAATGTACAGCTAAAACAGATTCTGTTATCAGTATTGTTGTAGAAAGAAAATTACCTGCCGATGCTAATTTTATTACCATAAGTACACTAAATTCTACCGGAGGATTTGCTTCACGGAATTTTAGTTATACCGATGATCTCAGGACTTTTCCAACCAGTGGAATTAAATACCGTTTTAAAATGAATATTGCGGCAGATACCAGTTTTTACCTGGATTCAGTGACCATAAATTTTACTCCCAAACCTGCTCTTGGTACCGATAAAACAATTACTATTTGTGGTAGTGGCATTATTGACCTGACGCTGCAATACAACACAACAGGCCTCAGTACAAACTGGACCCTCGGAGGCAATCCGGTTACAACACCAACTGCAGTTACGGTTAGCGGAATATATCAATTGATTGTTGTTAATAATTCCGGATGCCCGGATACGGCTTTGGTGAATTTAAATTTTCCGGCCCGGCCTTACCTGGGTGCAGATAATTTTATTAGTAAATGCACAGACAGTGTAGTTAATCTTACGACCTTATATGCTACCACCGGTTTAACATCAACCTGGAGCATTGGTGGAATCCCGGTTGCCACACCATCAACGGTAACAGCAGCCGGAGTTTATCAGTTGATCGGCATAAATGGTTCAGGTTGTACGGATACCGTTTTGGTAACTATCACCAACAATCAGCAACAATGCATTACGACAGTAATACCTGACCAGGTACATATCAATTATTGTATCCCCCCGGGCAGCCGGAATCCCTGTAACCCCCCGGTCAGTGATCTTTTACCTGTTTATATTGTAAGAAATTCTCCTGCAAGGGTTGATATTCTTATTCACAATTCAACAGGCCAAATCGTTTATAGTATGACTAAACAACAGCCGGCCGGCAGCCATACCTACAATATATCCATGAAAAATTTGGCTGGAGGTATTTACTTTGTTACGGTAAGAGTGAATGATAAAAAAGAGGAAGTAAAAAAAATTATGAAGCAATAAGCGTTTTATTTATAAATACAGCCGTAAACATCGTATCAGCTTTTTTATCGAAACCTTTCAATAATTCTATTTGTATTAACTGCAAATGGAATTTTTCTTTTATAAAGTTCACGATCTCTTCATTTTCTTTTTTAAAAACAGAGCAGGTAATATAAACAAACAAGCCATTTGCCTGCAAATGAGGAATTACATTTGAAATGATCTTTTTCTGTTTTTCAGCATAATCAGTAATCATTTCTTCTTTAAAAAAATAAAGCTGTTCAGGTGTACGGCTCCAGGTGCCGCTGCCGGTGCAGGGTGCATCGCAGATAATCAATTGGCTAGGAGCAATTGGCAATTGACAATCAACAGTACTTAAATCGGCTACGAAAGAATGATAATGATTGATACCTGCTGCTGAAAATCTTTTTTTAAGGTTTGCTAATATACTTTCCCGGATATCAGATACGGTCAAATCAATTTGATGCTGCAAAAGATCAAATGCTAAAATTGATTTTCCGCCACTTGCAGCACAACAGTCCCAGGCAGTAATCTTTACCCCGGTATCAATGACCTTTTCGCTTTTAAAAATATCCAGTACTTTTTGTGAATTAATATCCTGTACAACCATTTCTAAATCCAGTTCAATTACGGTATCCAGTTTGGTTGCGTTGGGCAAGGCAATGGTATTTTCTTCAGGCATTTCAAAACTGAGTCCGGCATCAAGCAATTTCTTTACGCCGATATTTTTTTTACCCGGCCTGATCCTCAGGAATAAATCCGGTTGAGTAAGAAAAGAACAACAAAATGGATAAAGATCAATACCACTGCTTAATTCATTCTCCCATGGAAAGATTTCATTAACAGGAAAATCCAAAAATGCAATTTTTTCAATGAGCGTCCGGGAGGTCAAATTATTCCATTCCGGATTATGAAATTGTAAAAACTCATTATGAGAATGTGCACACAAAAATGTTGCTGTAATAATTTTTTTGTCAACAGCAGTATGTGGCAGGGCTTTACCAAGCCGGTAAAAATTATAACAAAGCCCGGTGATCTGTTTCCTGTCTTTTGAACCGTGCTTTTTGTTGGCTGAAAAATATTTTTTAAGATATGCAGTCAGCGGCTCGCCGCCGTTGTAGGCAGCAATAATTTTTCTAACCGTATTCATCCAGCTTTGGTAGCGCATTAAGCAAAAATAAAAAAGCCTGCACAGATAATGCAGACATTATTAGCAGCCAACGGTTTTAGTTGCCTGCTTTGAAAAATTTAAGTAAATACACCTTGTTATCATGCACCAGTTTTATAAAATAAAATCCTGCCGGCAAACGGGTGGTTTCTATATTATTGACCGTATAACCGGGTATGGCCGTAATGGTATTGCTTAAAACGGTTTTACCATCAGCAGTAACTACCTGCATGCTGTATTTTGCCAAACTGCGGTTTTGCAGCAGCAACGTTGCATTATTTTTTACAACGGTGCTTTGTAGTCTGGGGGCGCCTGTTATAGCAACTTTAATGTAAAAAACTTCAGAGTATTTAACGCTTCCGTCTTTATCCGTGTATTTAAGGCGTACATAAAAATCGCTTGCTTCGTAAACAGTAAGTGTTTCTTTGTAATAGGCTGTGTTCGTATTCTTTGCAGCTACCTTGCGGCGGGCACTAAAATGCTGTGGAATTTTTGAAGCGATTTCAATTTCAAAATGACTTATGTTCAGTTCATTTTCTGTATTCCAGTTAACAGTGAGGCTGCCTTTGTCATGAATCACATTTACTTCCATTAAAGTAAGCGGCAGTATGTTGCCGCCCAAAAAAGCAGACACCACGCAGGCAAACCGGTTAATACCGTACGCTTCATAAGCAGGGTTAGGCCCCGCCAAACCAATACCCATTGGGTTGCCTGTGTTTGTTATGTTAGGGTTACTCCAATAATTCAGGCGGCTGCAGGTAAACCCGTTTACGGAGCACTGGTCGTTATAAGCTAAAATGGTACGCCATCTTGCTGCTGTTGGTAAACCTGAGGGTATTACCGCCTGATTAACATAGCCATGATGGTGTGGGCAGGGTAATGTACTGGTGCTTACATACCAGTCGTGCTGCAGCCCCATATTATGCCCCAACTCATGCGACATGGAATAGTTGCCTACCACACAATTATATACCGTAACATTAAACCCATTGTTAGCAGAATAATCAGTTGGATTGGTATTTAGATAACCAACGCCGCAAGTGGTAGTGGGCGATGCTACTATCAGGGAAACAAGATCGGCCAGATAAGTGGTACGTTTCGTATGTACATCATCCATAAAACCATCGCCATTGGTACGCAGCCTGCTTAAGTCCGTACTTGTTGTACCCGATTCTGAATAAACAACCTCGTAGGTATGCACCAGGTTAAAACTTATATTACTGCTTACTCCAGAATTGCTGTTGGCCACATTCATATTTGTAACCGCCGTGCTGATGCTTGAAACGGTAATGGCAACCCCTCCATAAGCTATTGCTGCAGCCGGCGTATACAACACCATGATGTCAATTACCACGCCACTTACCGTGCAGGGGTTAGCGGCATCGCATACATTATAATTAACCGATGATATAGGCGGTGGGGCAATAAAATCTTCTTTTGAATCCTGTTTTATGTACGTTAACTCCTCCACCATTGAAATTACAAATATGTCATCTGCGGTTTGCTGTAAAATGTACTTATCCAGGTTTTCACAGGTAACCATACCATGCCAGCGGTTCTGGTATTTTGAAAACACCACACTGCTGCCGGGTTCATTATTTATCTTGCCCGTGTAAGCTATTGCCCCGTTGCTGTAGCTGTACCATTTGTCATACAGCACTTCAATCCTTTTTTTATTATCCAGCTTCATGAAAAATCTTCCGGAAGGATTAAACGCCGTTTCTTTAAAATAAGTGTAGGTGCTGTAATTTTGCTGCAGGCCTTCAGGCAATAATTGTTTTGCTGCTAATGAAGCTGGCTGGATTGTGTTGGTAAAAAAAATATCCTGTGCCGCCGCAGCATAACCTGTAAACAACAAAGGTAATAACATGTAAAATTTCTTCATCATTGTATTTTACTATGAAAAATAATTTTTTTTAATAGACACCAGTTGAACTACAATTCCAATAAACGCTGAACCGGGTCTTTACCAAACAGCAGCAGTTCCGGGTTTTCAAGCAATTCTTTCACCCTTACCAAAAATCCTACAGACTCCCTTCCATCAACAATCCGGTGATCATAACTCAAAGCAAGGTACATCATTGGTTTTATGACCACCTGCCCGTCAATAGCCATCGGCCTGTCCTGGATCTTGTGCATACCTAAAATAGCAGATTGCGGAATATTAATGATCGGTGTACTCATCATGGAACCAAATATACCACCATTGGTAATGGTGAAGGTTCCCCCGGTCATTTCTTCAATGGTCAGTTTATTTTCTTTGGCTTTACCTGCCAGTTCAACCACTTTGGATTCAATGCCTGCCATGCTTAAACTTTCAGCATTACGAATTACCGGCACTACCAATCCTTTGGGTGCACTAACGGCAATAGAAATATCACAATACTCATGGTATATAATGCTCTCCCCATCAATATAGGCGTTTACGGCAGGCCATTCCAGCAATGCATACGTACAGGCCTTGGTAAAGAAACTCATAAAACCCAGGTTAACGCCATGCGATTCTTTAAACTTATCCTTATGCTTTGTTCTTATTTCCATGATGGCGCTCATATCCACTTCATTAAAAGTAGTGAGCATGGCCGTTGTATTTTTAGCTTCAACCAATCGCCTGCTGATTGTTTTCCGCAGGTTACTCATTTTTTCCAAACGTTCATTTCGCTCAAATAAAACGGTGCCGGGTCTTCTGCCCGGATTATTAAGCGCATACATTACATCCTGCTTAACAATTTTTCCGTTACTGCCTGAAGGGGTCAGATCTTTTACATCAACTTTTTTATCAGCAATAATAGCAGCAGCTACAGGGGTGGCTTTTACATCTGATGGAGAATTAGTTTCTTTCATCGGTTCCTCTTTTGTTTTTGCAGGAACTATTTTTTCTTCAGCAACTTCAGCCGGTTTTCCGGCTTCGGTATCTATTTGGCATATAATATCACCGATATGTAATGTGTCACCTTCTTTTGCAACTATTTTTAATATCCCTGCCTGCTCTGCATTAATTTCAAACGTGGCTTTTTCACTTTCAAGTTCTGCAATTACTTCGTCCCGCTTTGCCCATTCACCATCCTTCTTATGCCATTTTACCAGCGTTACTTCATTAATACTTTCGCCAACAGTAGGAACTTTTATTTCGATTGCCATTTACAGTAATTTATAATTGAGCAAATCTCGGGGAATTTTAAGGATTATTAAAATTGATTTCAGTAAACCCTAAACCGGATTGAAAGTAATGACTGTGCTGAGGTGCAGGTAAAACAATGAAACTGAAATAACACTTTACAAGGAGTGACTACTTCAGGATAGTATAAAAAAACAAGCTGGATGGTTACCTCTTAACCCAGGTATGTCTTTAAGAGTTTGCAGCGGGATGCGGTCCGGAGTTTAGTTATTGCTTTATCTTTTATCTGTCTAACTCTTTCACGGGTAAGATTAAAATGCTCACCGATATCTTCCAGGCTCAATGCATGGTCTACACCAATACCAAAGAAAAAACGGATCACATCCTTTTGTCTTTCGGTTAAGGTGCTGAGGGACCGGTCAATTTCTGTTTTAAGAGATGCTTTAAAGGCCAGTTCATCATCTGTATTTGCAGCATTATGGTTAACCAGTACATCAATCAAAGTACTTTCTTCCCCATCCGACAGCGGTTGATCCATACTAACATGGCGTGCAGAAATACCTAAGGTTGCGGCTATTTCTTCAACATCCATATCCAGTAAAAAAGCCAGTTCCTCTGGGGTAGGCTCTCTTTCAAATTCCTGTTCCAGTTGAGAATATGCTTTGCTGATCCGGTTAGTTAGCCCAACTTTATTTAAGGGCAAACGTACGATTCTCGATTGCTCTGCCAACGCCTGTAAAATACTCTGGCGAATCCACCAAACGGCATAGGAGATAAATTTGAACCCCCGGGTTTCATCAAAGCGTTGAGCCGCCTTTATTAGACCCAGGTTTCCTTCATTGATAAGGTCGGGTAAGGTTAAGCCCTGGTTTTGATATTGTTTAGCAACAGAAACAACAAACCTCAGATTAGCTTTGGTCAGTTTTTCAAGTGCAAACTGGTCTCCCTGTTTTATCCGAATGGCCAGTTTTACTTCTTCTTCCGGGGTTATTAATTCTACTTTGCCAATCTCCTGCAGATATTTCTCCAGACTCTGACTTTCACGATTGGTGATTGACTTAGTGATTTTTAACTGACGCATACTCATTTTCCTGAAGGTTTAAAGGTTAAGCCCGAAAATAATAATGGGTTAATAAAATGTTAAAAAGATTCGCAGTTATTAACGTAATTTATACTATTAATGATATGTAACCAAAAAAATAAATCTAAAAGACTGGATTTCAGTAGGTTAAAATTGATTTTGTTTAATATTTTATATTAATAACTAAAACAAAAAAAATAAATAAATAATTTGTACTGTAGATTATTTTGTTATTATTGCAAGATCAGATCGATATTTAAACTACAAGGATGAGCAAGAAAGTTTTATACACCTTAGAATACCCTGTAAGATGTTCGCCGGGAATTTTATATGATTTTTTAAGAACCCCCGCAGGATTGCAGGAATGGTTTGCTGATAAAGTTGATGAACGTGATGGCCTGTTTAGTTTTAGCTGGAATGGTACCGAGGATAAAGCTGAATTGCTGGAAAGTGAAGAAGATAAATTTGTTCGTTTTCGATGGGACCACATGACCAAGGATGAATACTTTGAATGGCGTATTGATAAATCAGAAGTTACCAATCAAACTATTTTAATAATAAGTGATTTTGCAGAAAAAAAAGAAATCAAAGATCAGAGCCAGCTATGGGAATACCAGGTAAAAGAATTATTTCACCGCCTCGGAAGTTAATCTTTTATCATTTTCACTATTTCAGTAAAAGACCTCTCCAGTAATTCATGCATATCCTTCCATTGCTGTAATGGAAATTTTACTGCGAGTTTCACAAAATATTTTTGTTGCAGGGCCTGTTCCAGTTTTCTTTTGGTTAGCCGGCTTACGCTGCAGTAATTATTTTCTTCAAAATGATGTTGCCATTGATCGTCATTTACGCAGATGTAAAAATTATTCCGGATCAGTTCATCCCTGTTTTTGCAGATATTTCCGGCAAACATTTCCTTATATATTCCCGATAACTGTATTGTCATGCTGAAAAAATTTCCCCACCAAAACATGGTACGAACGGCAAATGTATTTTCGGCAGTAAAGCAACGTGGATAATCCAAAAGCACATACGGCAGCTGTAAATAATTTTCCCCCTTTGAAATTTTTGCTGTTGATTGAACCACTTTTAAAGGAAGCCATGAATTTTCCAATTCAACCGTCGTTTTTATCGTTTCAGCCAGTTTTCCAAATAACTGATAAGCGCTGTCAATAATGTTATGTTTCGTTAAAATCCATTCACTGTTACTTACCAGTTGCAGTTCCTCATCAGAAAGGGTTAATTTTGAATGATCGGTCATAAGAGGCATCAAATTACTACAATTAATTTTTATTTCATCTCTTCCATGGTATGATAAAGAAATTAGATAAACTTATTCTCAAATCTTTTATAGGGCCGTTTATTATAACGTTTTTTATTGCCCTGTTTGTTTTATTGATGCAGACCGTTTGGAAATATATAGATGACCTCGTAGGTAAGGGACTTGATTTTGGAACGATAGGCTTATTTCTCTTTTATATGAGCGCTACCCTGCTGATACTTGCCATGCCAATTGCTATACTCATTTCTTCCATAATGACCTTTGGCAATCTTGGCGAAAGTTTTGAACTCGTTGCTATCAAATCATCAGGTGTATCACTTCTGCGATTCATGCGACCGCTAATGTGGGTTTCTGTTCTCCTTAGCGGTATTACTTTTCTGTTTGCCAATTATGTAATTCCTTTTGCCAATTTAAAATCGGTAGCCCTGTATAACGATATTGTGTATAAGAAACCTGCATTCGATCTTAAAGCCGGAGTCTTCTTTACTTATATCCCTAACTATGCCATTAAAGCCGGAAAAAAAGATGCCGATGGAAAAACCATTCATGATGTTTTGATCTATGAACAGACCAACCCATTGCAAAACAACAGTATCAGTGCTGAAACAGGTGTAATGAGTATTTCCGCTGATAAAAGATTTTTAGAATTTAACCTGCAGAACGGATACCGCTACCAGGAAAATGGAAATGCCATGGATTCAACCACTGAATTTATCAGGCTTGGCTTTACTTCCTTTAAAAAATTATTTGACCTTAGCGCATTACAAAAACAAAATACCAACGATAGTGTTTACCGAAATAATTTTAGAATGCTGAGTACCCGGCAGATAAGTAATTCAATTGACTCCATCAATAAAATGAAGGACAGCCTTTCTGTAAGAATGAACAGGACGCTCAATACCTATTTAACCAATACCATTGTTAATGACAGCACCTGGAAAACAAAATCCCCAACCTATATAACAAAATATAACCGTTTTGATTCTATCATTCCTGATTCTGTCCGTATTACCGTTCATGATGTTGCAGTTGCAATTACCAATAATTTAAGAAGCAGCATAGAAAGTACCGGCAACGAAATTGAATACCGAAAAAATGAAATTCGCCTGCATAAAATTGAATGGCACCGGAAATTTTCTTTATCCATGGCCTGCTTCGTTCTGTTTTTTATTGGCGCCCCGCTGGGCTCCATCATACGCAAAGGAGGACTGGGAATGCCCCTTGTTGTTGCCATCATTTTCTTTTTGTTATTCCACCTGTTGAATATGTTTGGGGAAAAATTCGTAAAAGAAAGCATCATGTCGCCTTTTGTGGGAATGTGGCTGGCCGTTCTGGTGCTTACCCCCATCGGTATTTTCCTTACCTACAAAGCCATACACGACTCACAACTCTTCAACAAAGAATTTTATTACCGTTCTTTAAAAAAAATAAAAATTCTATTTATTAAAAACAATGAGCAAAAGCAATCACCACATTAAAAATATTTTTATGGCAAAGCAATCAAACAAAAGCCGAAGAAATTTTATCTCCAACTCATTAAAAGGGGGCCTGGCTATTGGTGTTGGCCTGACGGCCGCTGCTCCTTTACTTCAATCCTTTTCTACGGCAGCCCATTTTACTGTACCCGGTCTAAAAACAGGATTTGACCAGCAACCCCTGCCCTACAACTATGATGCACTGGAAAATGTTATTGATGCCATGACGATGGAAATTCATTATAGTAAACATGCCGCTGCCTATTCGAAGAATTTAAAAGACGCCGCACTGGCTGAAAAGGTTGATACAAATAATCCACTGGAAGATTTATTGGCCAAGATTTCCGGCTTTTCACCCAAAATGCGTAACAACGGAGGCGGACATTATAACCATGAAATGTTCTGGCGATGTATGCAGCCTAAAACAACTGATAATAAACCAGCAGGCAACCTGCAACAGGCAATCCATAAAACGTTCGGTTCTGCCGAAGAATTTAAAAAACAATTTGCTGATGCCGGTAAAAACCGTTTTGGCAGTGGCTGGGCATGGTTATATGCTGATAAGGATAAAAACCTGAAGATAGGATCTACACCAAACCAGGATAATCCTTTGATGGATATCAGTGAAATAAAAGGTTACCCTTTACTCGCATTGGATGTATGGGAACATGCTTATTATTTAAAGTATCAAAACAAAAGAGCCGACTATATTGAGAACTGGTGGAATGTGGTTAACTGGAATTATGTACAACAACGTTTTGATTCCTTAAAATAACAGATTCACCTAATCCGGTAAAGTACAATGAAAAAGTACAGCATCCCTTTTTTCCTGGCAGGTTCACTGTTGATGGTCTATGTAATGACCAAAACAGGCGCTACGTTAAAAACAGCTTATACTCCGCATGGCATTCTTGACCTGGAATTTGCTTATTCGAATGTGAAAGTTAATAAGGTTATTAATGCCTGGATTTCCTCAAATAATATTGATGCTGCAAAACTTAATACCTGGCTTGATTTTATATTCTTATTTTTTTATTCCGGCTTCTTATTCCTTGCCGGTAAAAAAATGGCACAAACTTTTAATAGAACGGTGACCAATGCCGGACACCTGATCGCTAAAGGTGCCTTGCTTGCCGGCTTACTGGATGTGCTTGAAAATACCGGAATGCTTATCTCTCTACATGGATACCCATCAGAAAGTATTGCTTTTCTCACTACTTTTTTTTCTGTGATAAAATGGGGATTGGCACTCATTGCTGTACTCTATGTATTAACAGGAGCAATGGTATTGGGTTTCCGGAAATTCATGAATTGAACAATACTTCACAAAATGGACTCAGCCTTTGCATTAGGCAGAACCCAACGCAGGTCCAACTAAAACAAAGGCTGATAAACCTGCCTATCCGAAGGCAAGGTTGACAAACAATCTGGCGCAAATGTAAAGGAACATGTATTGAAATAAATTATTTTTTTTATAAAATTTTGGTAAAAAAATACCGGCAAAACCCCTACTTTCGATAACCCTTATTTCAGCAACTCATAACTCATAACTCATAACTCATAACTCATAACTCATAACTCATAACTCATAACTCATAACTCATAACTCATAACTCATAACTCATAAC
>JANOGE010000154.1:0-17753 GCA_031414035.1 Chitinophagaceae bacterium
GTGATGGAAGCATTTAATTTACTGCCCGATCCACAAACCAATGGCGGGTTATTAATTACCGTTGATGCAGCATCTGTTGAAGCCGTAAAAAGTTTATTTAAGGAAAACGGGCTGAAAAATTTTGCGGAGCCCATTGGTAAAATGAATCCGGTTGCAGAAAAAACAATTATTGTAAAACCATAAATACTTCCTGCCCGGTATTTTTTATATTAAGAAGAGTTGTAAACTTGTACTTCAAATACACGTATGAAAAAGACATTATTCCTTCACGCTTTAATAATTGTATCTCTTTTTTCTTTTGCACAGGCCCGGCTTGAAGGCCTTGTAAAACCGGGAACAAAACTGATTTACGCTGTTGATGCAGGCGAACAGAAATATGATTTTATCGTTACTGTAAAGGCACTGACCCCGGCGTTGGTATTTGACTGGCAAATGACTGACCCTGTAAATACCATTGGTACTATTACACACACTGCAAATGCCATGATCTCGGCCAACACGATGTATAACTATTTTGCAACAGGGGTAAAAACATTAGATGATAATTCGATCAGTGTATGGCTGAGCAAAAATATGTTTACAGGCCTTAGTAAAGGCGGGAGGAATGTGATGATGAAAATGAATACCGGGGAACCGCTTAAAAAAATGGGGACCGCCGAAAAAGAAGAGGAGAGCGAACTGAAGATAATAGTTAACGGGGAAAAAGAAACCATTGAAGAAGAGTTGGCACAGGAACTGAATGAGGAGGGCCATCCAATCACGGAGGGAGCATTCTTCAGCTTTTATAATTCTGTTAAAATGCCCGTTGTCTTAAGGATGAAGAATGGCTTTACAATTACGCTGAGGGAAATAAAAACAAAATAACTGGTTTGTCATTCCGGCGCAGGAGGAATCTGTTTGGTAACAATACTAAAGTTGAGTAACCGGATTACTGCCAGGCAGAAGCTTCGATACCACCAGCCTGCCATCAGGCAGGCTCAGCATGACAAAAAAAACCAGGTCAATTTATTAGCGTATCAATCCTTGCTGACAGCTTTTGATCCTTTTCTGTTACAATATTTCCAGCATCATGTGTGTTTAACCATATCTCTACCTTATTGTATACATTGGTCCAACGGGGATGGTGATCCATTTTCTCCGCTTCTATCGCAACCCTCGTCATAAAAGCAAAGGCTTCGGAAAAATTGTTAAACTCAAATTTTTTATAAAGGGTATTGTTTTCTTCTTTCCACATAAATGAACGTTTAACAGGCTTGTCCCTTTCCGGGTTTATTGGGCCGTCATTAAAAAATAAGGTGTTGTTTATGCTTAATTTTCTCATTCGTCATTTCGGTAACCAGCTGAACTCCGGGTAAAGACCTTACAGACAGTAATAATATATCCAGGTCTTCTGCTGAAACCGGGTCCCCTTTAATAAGCCATAAAAAATCAAGGTGTTTGAATTCAGGCAATAAATACTCTCCGTTGTGTTGGTTGTTATATAAATAATGAACCAGTGTAATTGAGGGAACGGCATATTCATAAATGCTGAAAAAATATTTACGTTGTTTTTTACTGAGTTGTATCTCTATATCATTATTAATCCTGAATTTAAAACCCAATAGCTGGTTCAGCTGCCAGCTGAACTGGTAGTCCTTAAGCGGAGCAACAATGCCCAGCAACAAAGAATCTTCAAAGAATTCTTCTGCCAATGCTTCATTGTCAATTTTTAATTTTTGGCTTGTTGCCATTTTACAAAGCGGAATTAAAAGACAATATCAAATACCAACTCTTCTTTTCCCCTGTTTACTTTAACCTTAACAGCATCACCTTTAATAAATTTCCCCAGCACCTGCATATAACCCGTCACATCGGCAACTTTAAAATCACCTATCTGTATGATCACGTCTCCGGCTTTGATGCCTGCTTTTTGTGCCGGCTTTCCTTCGCTGATCCCATCCGCCCTTACACCGGCACCAGCATACGTGTAATCAGGCATTATACCCAGGCCCACGCCTGAACTTCTTTTTCCCTGCGCCTGGGCTTCTCTTGTTTTGGTAAAAATGAGTTTACCTTTTTTATTGGTAATGTCTATAACATTATAAATGTATTTCAGTACCTGCAGCTCGCCGGTATAATTAATTTTATCTGCATCATCGGTAGGTTTATGGTAATCATTGTGTGCACCGGTAAAGAAAAATAAAACCGGTATATCTTTTCTGTAAAATGAAGTATGATCACTTGGCCCCGAACCGCTGCTGTCAAAATTTAACTTCAGGTATTTATCTGTATTAAAAAGTTCCTGGCCCCAAACCGGCGATGTTCCATAACCACCAATGGTTAAACCATGTGTACTGTCATTGAGCCTGCCAAGCATATCCATATTGATCATATAATTGGCCCTGGTAAAATCAATGGTAGGGTGTTCTGTAAAATATTTACTTCCATACAAGCCCAGTTCTTCTCCAGAAAATGCAATAAAGAGATAGTTGTTGTTTTTCAGTTTTGATTTTTTGATCAGCTTACTCAACTCTATGAGTGCTGCCGTACCACTGGCATTATCATCGGCGCCATTATGTATTTGCGGGGTACTTCCGGTAAATAAAGAGTTGTGATCTTCACCATAACCCAAATGATCATAATGTGCACCAAGAATTACCGTATTAGTGGCCCCGTTATCTATATAACCGATCACATTATGCCCGGTTCTTTTTTTATCACTGACCAAAACGGTAATTTTAAAATCAGCCTGGGCTGTTTCGCTTTTTAAATATTTTGCTTTTGTTTCCCTGCTGATGTACAGTACCGGGATGCTTACCGTTTCCGATTTTGATTTAGCTTCAAATTTTAAATCATCTTTTATAGCAGAGCTGTTATAAATAAGTAATGTTGCCGCTCCTTTTGCTGACACATTTTTTACTTTTTTGATGATGATTTCTTCCAGGTCAAAATTCGGTTTATTTTTGCCTGCCTGTCCTGCAAGTTGATTTTCTTCCAGGGTTTCTTTCAGATCCCAAAACCATACTGACCCGCTTTCGGGTAAGGCGATGGTACCTGCAGTTTCCATTTCCGCATTGGCACTGAAAGCGAATGGAAAAAAATCTTTTTCCAATAATAGAGTGTTCCCGTTTATTAACAGCTGGGAGGAAGAGCTTATTTGTTTGCCGTCATTTACTACAAATGGCTGTATAAATGTTCCATTTTCACCTTTGGCGATCAACCCATTTTCTTCAAATTGATTGCTTATATATTCATAGGCTAATTTTTCCCCGGCAGAACCTGTTCTTCTTCCTTCCAGTTTATCATCAGCTAAATAGGTTATATGGGTTTGCAGGCCGGCCAAAACCAGTTTATCTGCTTTTTTTATTTTTTGAGCCGAAACACCGGTGGAGATAAGTAACACAAGCCAGAGAATAAGTTTCATGTAAATATGTTTGATGAAGAACACAAAGGTAACTTAGAGAAGGACTAAATATGTAAACAGAATGTAAAAAAACAGGCAAATAATATTTTAATTTAAAGGGAGGCTTTCATCTTTCCTAATTCGTAAGGCAGTGATATGGTTTACAGCTATTTTTGCAGACACAGATAAGTTTGGCAAAACAAATAAACATAGCATTAGTAGGTAATCCAAACAGTGGAAAAAGCTCGTTGTTTAATTATTTAACAGGGTTAAACCAACAGGTAGGCAATTTCCCCGGTGTTACCGTGGATAAAAAAACCGGGCAGACCAATATCACCCCGGATCTTTCAGCAACCATTATTGATCTGCCGGGGTCGTATAGTTTATACCCAAAACGGAGTGATGAATGGGTAGCCTATAAGGTTCTGTTGCACCAGGATGAAACGATTAAACCGGATATGGTTGTACTGGTTGCTGATGCCAGCAACCTTAAACGCAACTTATTATTCTGCTCGCAAATTATTGATCTTAATATACCGGTTGTGGTTGCCCTTACCATGATGGATCTTGCCAAACAAAAAGGAACACAGATTGATATTCCCGGACTGGAAAGGGAATTAGGTGTGCCCATTGTTCCGGTTAACCCCAGAAAAAACAAAGGACTCGAACATTTAAAAAAGGTTATTCAGCAAGCCGCTGAAAAATTTTACAACTCCCCTGCCCGTGATTTTATAGACAACAGGGCGCTGGCAGAAAATGCAATAGACCAGATAAAAAAATATTATCCCGCTATCAGTAACTATACTGCCATTCATTATCTTATCAATCACGAAAATTTTTTGCTGGATGATGGGATGCAACTGACCATAGAAAAAATAGAGGCCGACAATAAATTTAATCCAACCAAAACCCAGACCGAAGAGATAATGCAGCGTTATGGGCGCATTAAACATATCATGCAACAAACGGTTGTGGAAAGCGATCCGCTGCAAAAGGCCCTGTTCAACGAAAAGCTGGATGATCTTTTATTGCATCGCCGGTGGGGCTATATCATTTTAGTAACGGTATTATTCCTGCTTTTTCAAAGCGTTTTTTGGGTAGCTAAATATCCCATGGATGGAATTGAATGGGTTTTTGGACAGCTTGGCGGATGGCTTGGAAGCTCTTTACCGGTATCATGGTGGAGCGACCTGCTCATTAATGGTGTAGTAGCGGGATTAAGCGGGATCATTATTTTTATACCGCAGATCATGATCCTGTTTGGCCTGATCACCGTTTTAGAAGATACCGGTTATATGGCCCGTATCAGTTTTTTAACCGACAGGCTGATGCGCAAGGTAGGGTTGAATGGAAAGAGTGTAATGCCGATGATCAGTGGTTTTGCCTGTGCAGTGCCGGCTATTATGAGTGCAAGGAATATTGAAAATAAAAAAGAACGGTTGCTTACCATCATGATCACCCCGCTGATGAGCTGCAGTGCGAGACTTCCGGTGTACACGATTTTAATTGCATTGGTTATTCCGTCCAGGTTATATTTTGGTTTTTTAAGTTTACAGGGCCTGGTGATGATGGGATTATATTTACTTGGAACGGTAATGGCATTGATAGTGGCCTGGGTAATGAAATGGTTCATTAAAAGTACCGAACGTAGTTTTTTTATACTGGAACTACCTATGTACCGGACACCAAGATGGAACAATGCACTTACTACAATGATAGAAAAGGCAAAAATATTTGTGTTTGATGCCGGGAAAATTATTATGATGATCAGCCTTTTATTGTGGGGATTGAGTACCTATGGCCCAAAGAAAAAAATGGCCGGGGTTAGTGCCAGGTATGAGCAACTGATAAAAACCAACCCACAGCAGGCAAATGAACTAAACAGGCAACGCAAAACTGAATTATTACAAAGTTCATTTGCAGGTATTTTGGGAAAATCAATTGAACCGGTCATTCGCCCGTTAGGCTATGACTGGAAAATAGGCATTGCATTGATTACTTCTTTTGCAGCAAGAGAAGTTTTTGTTGGCACCATGGCTACTTTGTATAGTGTGGGTGAGGATGAAAGTGCAAGCAACAATACGTTGCGGGAAAAAATGGCAATGGCCGTAAGGCCCGACGGAACTAAAGTATATGACCTGGCAACGGGATTATCTCTATTAATATTTTATGTTTTAGCTATGCAGTGTATGAGTACACTTGCTGTAGTAAAAAGAGAAACCCGTAGCTGGAAATGGCCCGTCATTCAATTCTTGTATATGACAGCCCTGGCATATTTGATCAGCTGGTTGGTGTATGAAATATTTTCCTGAGAATTTTTTTTAAAGGATAAAACTTACCAATCCACTGCATAAACAATCCTGTTCTTCACCTGGGGGTAAATTTTTCTATAGAGTTCATTTAAGACATCTTCTTTCCGGGGTTCATTGTAATTATTGTTATTTATTAATGCCCAGTCATTTGAACCAAGGGCCCGGCTGTCGCCGGTATAGGCAGCATATTCAACCTGCCAGTTATAATCTTCCCGGTAGGTAGTAAAACTGATATTTTTATGGCTCACGGCATCCGAAATGTTTACTTCCATTTCTCCACGGGCAGTAAAAGATTTCCTGGTGATCTGTATAGTTGCATACGCTGTTTGATAAACCGGTTTACCACTGGTATCTCTCCCTGTTTCAACCTGCCTGTTTACATTTCGGCTATACGTATAATTTTGCGGCCTCGGGATATTCAAATTACGAAGGATAAGATTTACATCCCATTCCGGTTGTACATTATCACGCCTGGCTTCCCAATCTGTATAAAAACGGGCAGGGTAACGGCTGCTGTTTTTGCCGCCAAGGTCCCTTACCAGGGTTTGCTGAAAATATTCATTGCTGTAATTGTAACCATAATTACCCCAGCCGCCGGTATTAAAGAAGTATGAATTATCCTGTACCGGGTTTACTACCACATTTATAATGGCGTTTTGATAAGCCTCATCCATTTTTTGTTTGGCGTCTTTATATTCAGGCACCCATTTGTCTGTCTTTTTAAAATACTGCCAGGCTTTTTTTGCATTGTCACGGCCGGGTTTGCTTAAATAATCTGTTGCTTCATTGTAATGATCTTCTGCGGCCTGTTGCTTTAGGTCGTAAATGGTTTGTTGATAATTTGCCGGAGTTACCAGTTTTGCAGTTGCTTCTGTTTCATTGATGGCATTGTACATACTCTGCAAAGTGCTGTAACTGTCTAACATCTTATCCCAACGTGTAATTTCCATTGAGCTGCTGTAACTGTTTATCTTTTTTAAATGCCTTTGCTGTGCCAGGTTGTATAATACCGGCAGGGCATTTATAGCAGCGGTATCGTTATTGTGTTTTTTTATTGCCTTTACCGCATCAAAAAGGGTATTGTCGTTATTACTGTGTTCCAGGTAATGCTTACTTGTTTTGCAGCCTGAAAGAATGGACAGGCCAAGTAAAGTGTAAAAAAGATATTTCATATTGATTGTCCTCCTTTTTATTAACGTACAAGCCTGGTGCCAGTGTTACTGAGAGGGCGGATGTTATATAAAGATTAACAGCACAAATATTCTGTTTTAATCCTGCGTTAAGAGCTACCTTTTTTCTTAAAACCCGAAATGAAAATACCAATTTAGGTACATTTTATAAAAAGGAAGAGCTAAAATTTATGCCATTTATCTATTGAAAATTACCGTTCATCAAAACAGGGCATTCAAAAAAAAATGTTTTTGTTCATCCAAACTCAATACAGGCAATGCTTTTGTAAAATATTGGCTAATATTCAGCGCCAGCTACTATAAAAAATATGGTATTATGTGTTGCATAGTACTAAAATTCTATTATCTTTGTATCAGAAATTGAGGGATGAGTTATAAAAAGGGTAAAAACCGGTAAATGTATCCAACCAAAACCCAGCCCCCAGTTTCTAAAAAGTATAGCCATGAATAAATAATTTTTCGAAATGATCTTCGCTTCACCCTTTCCTTTTGGAGAGGGCCGGAACGAGGTTAAAAATTGAAGCCATGAACATAGACAACACAGCCAGTCAGATGCGGAAAGGGGTTCTGGAATTTTGTATCCTCTCTGTAATTAAACAGGGAGAAGCCTATCCTTCGGATATCATTGATAAAATGAAGGCGGCTAACCTTAATATCCTGGAGGGTACATTATACCCCTTGCTGACACGACTAAAAAATGCCGCCTTATTAACCTATCGATGGGAAGAAAGTAACAGCGGCCCCCCACGTAAATACTTCTCCCTAACAGAAAAAGGGGCAGAGTTTTACAAGGAACTTGAAAGTACCTGGTTTGAACTGGCCAATGCCGTAAAAGCGTTGACCGATGCTGAACAGGAACATTCTATTAACAACAACTTCAACAACCCTTAACCTGCCTGCCATAAGTCAGGTAAAAAAAAGTATAGCCATGATTTTTGTTGGGCAACAATCAACTAACGAAACAAAAAACTAAAGCCATGAAACAAGTAATAAATATAAACTTCCAGGGACGTGTGGTTCCGATTGAAGTATCAGCATACGACCTGCTGAAAAATTATACCGAAAGCCTGAACCGGCACTTTGCCAATGAAGAAGGTAAAGAAGAGATCATCAATGATATTGAAAGCCGCATTGGCGAGTTGTTCCAGGAAAGAATTTCAAAAGGCGCAACCTGCATAACTGATGATGATGTAAAAGCCATCATTAAAAGTATGGGTAATCCCGAAGATTTTGAAACCATGGATGATACACAGCCTGCATCATCATCTTCTTCTTACCAGGAGCAGCCTGCAGCTACCAGCGCTACCGGCCATAAAAAATTATTCAGAAATGAAAATGATAAAGTGCTTGGCGGTGTGTGCAGCGGCCTTGCCAATTATTTTAATTTAGATGTAGTAGTTACAAGAATAATTTTTGTGATATTGTTATTTTCCGGGATTGGTTTTTTAACCTATATCATTATGTGGATTGCTGTACCCAGCAGTGCAACCGTACAAATTGGCAGCACCCGTAAAAAACTGTTCAGGGACCCGGATGAAAAAATGATTGCCGGTGTGTGCAGTGGCATAGGAAATTATTTTGGCATCAACCCATGGATACCAAGGGTATTGTTCCTGCTTCCTTTTCTTTCTTTTCTTTCAAAATGGGGCCATTGGGGCGGCTTCTGGGATTTTGGTGATATCATCCGTTTTACCTTCAGCCCAACATCATTGATCGTATATATTATACTATGGATAGTAATACCTGAAGCAGTGACCACTTCTGAAAAATTAGAAATGAAGGGAGAGAAAGTCGATATGAATTCTATTAAGGCTTCTGTGGTGGAAGAAATGCGTGGGGTTGGTAAAAAAGCAGAAAAATTCGGGAAAGAAGCCTCAAGTGTAATAAATGAAAAAACAAAAGCAGTAGCAGGAGATGTGCAGAACTTCACTAAACGGAACCGCGGCGGTTTAGGAAATGTAATTGCTATGATCGCCAAGATATTTGCCTACTTCATTATCGGTTGTGTAGGGTTTGCCCTGGTTATGGGTTTGTTTGCCCTGGCGGTAGTATCCATTGGCCTTTTCCCGCTTAAAGATTTTATGATCAGTGATTATCAAAATGTTTTTGCCTGGGGAACCCTGCTGTTTTTTATTGCAGCGCCAATCATCGCTATCATTACCTGGATCATCAGAAGGATCGCCAGGTCAAAAGGAAACAGCAAAATGTTACGCCTTTCATTTGGCAGCCTTTGGGTGCTGGGCTGGGTTAGTGTTATCCTTTTACTTTCATCTATCAGCAGGGATTTTACTTACAACAGTAAAAATATTAATGAACAGGAACTTAAGTTAACAAACCCTATGGTTAATAAACTGGAACTGACATCCGTTTCTCCGTTGGATAAATATACACGCAGCCGCTGGTTGAGATTTGAACCCTTTGCAGGCCTGGAAGAAGATACGGCCTATGTTAAAAATTTTGAAATAAGGGTCGTTAAATCAACCAACGACAGCTTTAGAGTAACGATGGTAAAAATGGCAGTGGGCAGATCACGGGCCATTGCAGAAAATAATGCAACAGACATTCAGTTTGGCGGTGTGCAAAAAGACACCCTACTGCAGCTTGATAAGGGAATTGCCATTAATAAAACAGATAAGTTCCGTAATCAGCGTGTTATACTAACTGTATATGTACCTGTTGGGAAAAACATTAAAATAGATAAGAGTGTTGGCTGGTTTAACTCTAATGTACATATTGGCTGGAAGGATAATGACTGGGATTATAATTATGATGATGAAGCTTATGACTGGAGAGCCGGAGTTGAATATGTGATGAAGGCAGATGGTCACCTGTATACTTTACAGGGAAACCCAGCAAGGAAATCAAGCAGCAGGATTACGATAGATAATAACGGTATTGAGATTACTACCGATAATGAAGTGATTAATGCAACCCGGGCCAACAAAGACAATTACCGGTATAATAACGGGGAGCCGATGAACAAACTTGATTCCATGAAGGTAATACTGGAAAAAGAACAGATAAAAATAAAAGATTCTCTGCAAAAAGCAAAAGATAAAATTGAAAAGCAATTGGAAAAACTTGGTAATAATGAAGAACCCATGCCTTTAAGTGTTCTTATACTCCCTGTTTACGGCACCATGATGAACATAAATTAAGTAAAGGATAATAAATGTTTAAAATAACAAAATGAAAAAGCAAATCTTTATAGTTGTAACCGGTTTATTTTTCCTGTTATCTTTTTCCTCCTGTCTTTGGAATCATCATGATACTTCGGTTTCCCTGTCAGATTCGGGGGAGGAATACCGGATGAAGGCATCATACGAAAGAAAAAAAACATTTAAGATTCAGGAATTTCTTGACAGCCGCCTGGAACATAACGGAACATCATTCAGAAATACAAAAACAAATACCCGGATAACCCTTGATGACGGGACAACATTTTATATGAAATCATACCCGGGGAAACTGAAAATAGAATTCAATAAAACGGAAAATTCAGAAGAGGCTTATTATAAAATAAAAGGAATCTGCGAAGACATTAAATCCCTCCTGGCCGAAAACTCAGCAGACAGATAAAATAGCTAAAAAGCGTTTCAATAGTTGAGTTGAAGTTGAAACCAACACAATTCCATCCTTTCCAGGGTGGAATTTTTAGTATGAACCAAATCCAATTAATTAATAGTATAAATTTTAATCAAAAGCAACAACCCTAACCCATTGTAATTAAATTAATGATCAGAATAATTTCCAGCCACTAAAAAATTCATGAAACGTTAACTTACCAGGAATGTCACAAATTTTACCGTTTGTAAAATAACTACTGTTTATTTCTTTAGATTACCTTCGCATCAAAAAATCAATCTACATGAAATCTACTCCTTTCACACAAAAACATATTGCATTGGGGGCAAAAATGGCTGAATTTGCCGGGTATAATATGCCCATCAGTTATTCGGGAATTAATGATGAACATGCAGCAGTACGGAACAGTGCAGGTGTTTTTGATGTAAGCCATATGGGTGAATTTATTTTAAAAGGAGAAAACGCACTTGACCTTATTCAAAGAATAACTACCAATGATGCTTCAAAATTAACGGCTGGAAAAGCACAATATAGCTGCCTGCCCAATACCGATGGTGGAATTATAGATGATTTGATCGTGTATTGCCTGGAGGAGAATAAAGCCTATATGCTGGTGGTAAACGCCGGCAATATTGAAAAAGACTGGAACTGGATCCAGCAGTTCAATAATGCAGCAGTGGAGATGCATAATATCTCTGATAAGACCTGCCTCCTTGCCATACAAGGCCCTAATGCAACAAAGATATTGCAACCCCTTACCGGGATGGATATTATGAATTTAAAATACTACACTTTTATAAAAGGGACATTTGCCGGAGTTGAAAATGTATTGATAAGTGCAACGGGATATACCGGGGCAGGAGGGGTAGAAATCTACTTTCCCACAGGTTCAGGTGAAGTGGGAAAAAACGGAGATGCTGAAAAGATATGGAATGCCATTTTTGAAGCAGGAAAAGCAGCAGGCATTAAACCTATTGGCCTTGGGGCAAGAGATACTTTGCGGCTGGAAATGGGCTATTGTTTATATGGTAATGATATAGATGATACCACTTCTCCGCTGGAGGCCGGTTTGGGATGGATAACAAAATTCAGCAAAGAGTTTACCAACAGTAAATTTTTTGAAAAACAAAAAGCGGAAGGCCTTGCCAAAAAGTTAATTGGATTTGAAATGCATGATAAAGGTATTGCAAGGCACGGGTATGAAATAAAAGATGCTGAAGGAAATGTCATTGGCAATGTTACATCGGGCACGCAATCGCCATCATTGGGTAAGGCAATCGGTATGGGTTATGTTGCAGTTAAATGTGCTGCAGCCGGCAGCGAAATTTATATCAGTGTGCGTAACACTTTACTAAAAGCTAAGGTAGTGAAGATGCCGTTTGTTTAAACGATAATGCTTTACTATCAATGGCTTTTATTTTAAGGGCTGACGGTAACAGGCAAAAAACTTTAATTATCAATGAATTCATTTTCCACTAATAAATAATGCCTGACATTCATTTAACATCATTTATTACCGCTCCTGTTGAACGGGTATTTGATCTTAGCCGCAGCATCAGCCTGCACCAGATCTCGACAGCGGAGACCAATGAAAAAGCAATAGCCGGTGTGGTCTATGGTTTAATAAACGAAAACGAAACCGTAACCTGGCAAGCCCGTCATCTTTTTAAAACAAGGCGGTTTACGTCTAAAATTATTAAGATGCAGCGGCCTGTATTTTTTATTGATGAAATGATAAAAGGAGATTTTAAAAGTTTTCATCACGAACATCATTTTAAACCGGCTGAAAACGGTACCATAATAATTGATCTGATAAATTTTGAAACGCCTTATGGTTTCTTTGGAAAAATAGCCAACCGGCTTTTTCTTAAAGCATATATTGAAAAATTTGTGTTAAACAGGAATGCGGTAATTAAGGAATATGCAGAAACACAAAAGTGGAAGGCGATATTGATGTAAATTTGAACGATGCAAACGAACAAACCGGAATTATATACCTGCCTTTCGCCCAGCCTGTTGAATTTGTATGACGTAGAAAAAAGTATCGTTGTAATCATTGATGTCTTAAGGGCCACTTCCACCATTGCAACAGCCCTGTTTAACGGTGCCAGGTCTGTCATACCGGTGGATAGCGTTGCCGAATGTATCCGCATCGGAAAACAAATTGACAGCATTACAGCCGGCGAAAGGGATGGTAAAAAAGCAGAAGGCCTGGAAAACGGGAATTCGCCTTTTGAATATTCAAAAGAATTCATCAAAGGGAAAACCCTTGTATTAACCACAACCAACGGCACAAAATTACTGCACATGGCACTGGATAAGAATGCAAAAACGATTATCACGGGATCGTTCCCTAACCTGTCGGCCGTTTGTGATTTTTTAATTGCGCAAAAACAGCCGGTGCTGTTAGGTTGTGCTGCCTGGAAAAACAGGGTGAATATTGAAGACACCATTTTTGCCGGGGCGGTTATCAATAAGATAGGAAAACATTTTACCATAAACTGCGACTCTTCAAAAATGGCAACAGCTATGTACCATGATGCAAAAGAAGATATGTTTGAATTTATGAAATCAAAAAATGCTTCGCATTATCAACGCCTGTCAGGATTTGGACTTGAAAAAGATATGCGATACTGCTTATCAGCCGATACGGCCAATATATTGGTTGTTTATGATGAAGGGAAACTGGTTGCTAAATGATGATATCTGTATTTCTCCATAATCCCTTTCCCATTTATCTTTTCAACATTCCTTAACATTATTTTTCGCAAAACTTTTCTTTAACAGCACATCCCTCCTGTTTTTCCATTACTTTTGCAAATTGGCTTTTTCAGAATGAGCCAACGTCCTTTTTATAATTAAAACCAACCGGCAAATTGGCATTACCGCACCTTATTAAATATGTTTACAATAATGGTTCCGATGAAGTAATCCGGCGTGGAAAGAAAATTCACTCCATGGGATTTGTGGAACTGGTTGAACATGATCAGCTCATGGGAGGTATTGTATTCAGGGTAAAGGATGATAACTACAGCACTTTTTATAAAGTCTATATTCAAAAATATACCGATGCAAAATCCATTACCGTACGTTGCACCTGCCCGTATAATTTAGGAGATATCTGCCGTCACGAAGCGGCAGCCTTAATACGTTTGCAGGATATGGTGGATAAGAATATGCTGGGGAACACCAGTATACATTATAACCAGCGGCATACCGTAGCTAAAATGAAGCATATTGAATTAAAAGTGATCAAACTGCTTTCTTCTCCCGGAATTTATGCCGAAGCCGAAAATATATTACGTACTACAAGAGCAAATATTATAAAAGCCGGAGATGAACGGGTGGAAGCAGAATTGATCCTGGATGGAGAAACCTTTCCGCTGGTCATACAAAAAAATGATGAACGGAATTTTGACACTTCCTGTAAATGCGGTGAAACCGAACATCCTCTTTGTGAACATAAAACCCTTTTATTCCTGCAACTTTTAGATGCCTATGGTACCCATTATTTTGATTCCATCCGGAACTGGGATAAAGAAAAAAATAAACTCCTGCAGATCTATGGGTATAGCCTGGAAGATGATTTAAGCGAAAAATTTGAATTTACTTATAAAGAAGGCAAGCCGTTTCTGAAAGTACTGGACAGTTCGATAAAAAGAGTTATTACGGGCACTCCGTCAGAGCGACCTGCCGAGTCTTTTATTGTTCCGGAAATACCAAAGGTAGACGTTGAAGTAGCAGAACATCCGGCAAAAAAACTGGGACTTGTTTTTAATTTTAATGCAAAGCTATATCCAAATTTCAGTGTGGATGTTGTACAGGGCGATGCTGATGATGACCAGGTAAAATATTTTGGTAAAGTAGAAAAACTTGACCTGACAAAATTTGTAAATGCCGAATTGTTTAGTGAGGAAGATAAACAACTGCTGCAGCAGGTACGAAAACTGCAGGATGCTGAAATAAATAAATACCTTGACCGTAACTCGCCATTCAGCGGCATCTGGGAAAATATTATTCATACAGACGGGGATGACCTGCCGGAAGAAACAAAAGCACTCATAGCGGAATACCTTCAACCCAAATTAAAAAAGATATTTGACGAACAGTCATCAAATAATTTTATTTTTTATTTGCCGCCGGCAAAAACATTTACTACAGGAAACCTGGTTGAAATAGAAATAAGTGACCATTTTGTTTCTCCTTTTTTTAAAGTACTGGCCAAAAACAATCACTTTGAAATTGCATGCTCCGTAAAAATACAGGGTGAGGCCATTCCTTTTACGGCCAACGAATGTAACAGCAGCCTTGTTTTTTTAAATGACGGGATGATGTACCTGTGGCAAAAACCGGAAGATGTATTGCAGGCCGAAAAATTTCTGAAAGAAGGAAACATACGGCTGAGCAAAGAAAACTGGGCAGAAAAAATGCAGAAAATAATTCTGCCGCTGACCAAAGAGTATAAGGTAGAGTTTGATAAATCATTGGTTAAAGAAATAAAAAGCGGGGAACCGGATGTAAAATTACAATTACAGGAGAAGGGCGACTATCTTGTATTTCAGCCAATATTCAGCTACAAGGGTTTTGAAACTAAAACAACCGATAAAGAGAATATCATTATTCCTGATGGCGATAAAATACTTATTATAGAACGGAATAAAGAAGCGGAAGAAAATTTTATAAATAAACTGGAAGGCCTTCACTCCATGTTTGTACGGCCTGACAATAATAACAACCTGGTTTTAAAAGGCGTAGATGTATTGCGTAATAACTGGTTCTTTTTATTTGTTGATGCCATGAAGGAAATGAAAGTGCCGGTATTTGGGTTTGAAGCACTTCGTAATTTCCGCTTCAATACAGCAAGGCCCAATACACACATACATGTAAGCAGCGGACTGGATTGGTTTGATGCCAAAGTGGAAATTGAATTTGGTGAACAGCGGGTTGGTATTGATGATATTAAAAAGGCATTGGTAAACAAACAATCGTTTGTACAGTTAAACGACGGCACTTTGGGAATTCTGCCGGATGAATGGCTGAAAAGATATTCATTATTGTTTAAAGTGGGAGATGGACGAAACAACCAGTTACGTTTATCAAAATATCACATGAGCGTGATAGACGAACTGTATGAGAACCGGGATGAAAAGGAATTGAGCTTTGAGCTGGATGAAAAATATGAGCGACTCAAGGAATTTAAAAATATTCCTGAAATCAGCCCGCCGGCTCATTTACAAACCGTGCTAAGGCCTTATCAAACCTCCGGATACCAGTGGTTAAATTACTTAAATGATGTGGGCTGGGGTGGTATTTTGGCCGATGACATGGGTTTGGGAAAAACCATACAGGCATTAAGCATGCTGCATCACTATAAAGAAATAAACGGGGGATTAAAAGCAATAGTGGTTTGCCCTACAACGCTGATCTATAACTGGAAAAATGAAGTAGAAAAATTTACGCCTTCACTGGGCTGGCATATTCACCATGGTAGTATACGTAGCCGGCTTGCCGAGGAGTTACAGAAACATGATATCATCATTACCACCTACGGAACATTAAGAAGCGATATACAGTTACTGCTCAAGATCCATTTTGATTACCTGATACTGGATGAAAGCCAGGCCATAAAAAACCCGTCCTCAAAAGTGACCAGGGCGGCCTGTTTGCTGAATGCCAAAAACAGGCTGTGTATGAGTGGTACACCATTACAGAATAACACCTTTGATATTTTTGCACAGATGAATTTTTTAAATCCCGGCCTGTTGGGTAATATGGAATTTTTCAGAAATGAATTTGCCACACCCATTGATAAATTCGGAGAGCAGGAACAAAAAGAGCATTTACGAAAATTATTATTTCCCTTTATTTTGCGCAGGACAAAAGAACAGGTGGCCAAAGACCTGCCCGATAAAACAGAAACCATTTTGTTTTGCGAAATGGAAAATGAGCAGCGTAAAATCTATGACACATACCGGAACAGCTACCGGGAAAAGATCCTGGGTACCATTGATGAACAGGGAATTGGTAAATCACAGTTAACCATATTACAGGGGTTGATGAAGCTTCGGCAGATCTGCGACAGCCCGGCCATATTGAATGAAGAGGAAAAATACCCGAACCATTCAATAAAGCTGGATGAGCTGGCCAGGGAAATTGAAGAAAACATTGGCGATCATAAGGCCCTTATATTCTCCCAGTTCCTGGGCATGCTGGCATTGATAAAAAAGAAACTGGTAAAGGATAATATTCCGTTTGAATATTTTGACGGAAGTACATCGGCACCCGACAGGGAAAAAGCCATTCAGAATTTTCAGAACAATGATGAATGCAGGGTGTTTCTTATTTCATTAAAGGCCGGAGGCGTGGGCCTGAACCTGACCGCTGCAGATTATGTTTATATTGTTGATCCGTGGTGGAACCCGGCGGTTGAGCAGCAGGCCATTGACCGCACACACCGGATAGGCCAAACCAAAAATATTTTTGCTTACCGGATGATCTGTATTGATACGATCGAAGATAAGATATTACAGCTGCAGGAACGTAAACGTAAATTAGCCAGCGAATTAATAGCAGATGATGCCAGTTTTGTGAAAGCCCTTTCCAAATCCGATGTGGAGTATTTGTTCAGTTAAATAAAAAATTCTTTCCGGACCTGTTTTCTCAGGAAGGGTCAATACATTAATTGACAGATATTAATTACGAGGTAATAAAATTTTTCAGTCGCCGAAATTCCCTGTTATTACTGGATGTAAAAAGGCTCTTAAAAGCATCGCCTACTAATTTTAATACAGCATTAAATGAAATGCCTTGTGTGTGGGTATGGTTTTTCATAAATTGGATATTGAATGTCAAAAATACAAATTTTATATACGGGTTGACAAGAGCGTTTTTGCTGATTTTTGCGGTTGGTAATTTCCGAAGGGTTTTGCTTATTTTACCGCCGGGCCATCTATATCACGCCGAAACCTTCGGTTCTTTTTATAATAACGGATAGGGTAGATGTCAGGATTCTGCCTGATCTTACCGATAAAATTTTTAATAACCTGTACTAACACATGCGTGGATTGGGTTTGATATTTGGCTTTATTCATTGGATAATTGCTTTATACAAGGGGTAACGATGTGTACCGTTTAATATTGTATAATACCCATCTTTGCTGAATAATAAACCCGTTTCTTTTTTATATAAGGCATCATCACAATGGAAGTTAAACCTATCATCAGAAGGATCACTATTTACCCGGTAAAATCTCTGGATGGGGTTTCTTTACGTAAAGCCAAAAT
>JANOGE010000155.1:0-1894 GCA_031414035.1 Chitinophagaceae bacterium
GCCCAGCGTCCATCATAATCACCATTGGTTTTCGACATTTGAACGTGGTGCAGATCATCCCAAGGCACAAAACCATGGGAAGTGTTCAACATCGGCTTTGTTTCTTCGCTGTAACCCCAGCCTTTTTCCGGATCAACAGAAAAAACAGGAATAACACGCAGCAAACGACCCGAAGGTAAACCATAGGCACTCATTTGTCCGCTAAAGCCACCCGAAACAAAATTGTAAAACTCATCGTATTTACCGGGAGCAACATATGTTTTGGCAGCAGCATCGGAACTTACTGCAGAGCCGGCATTTTTAGGTTTACAGGCATTAAAGCCCAGCAATAAACTGAATGCAAAAACAGCAACTGCAATTTGTTTATAATTTTTCATTTTGGTTGATTTATATATTGAAGGTTAGTTTTATTTTATACCATCATTCTTACGCATAAATTCATACAAATTACGGGCATCATCATCAGCAATATTTTGGTTGGGCATACGTACCAGGCATATTTCAAGTTGAGCCTGTGCCTTGGGATCCTTATCCAGCATCGCATCGGTATTGGTTGTAAAATTCATGATCCATGGAGCAGCATGACGGTCTGTTACGCCCAGCCAACCCGGGCCTACCAGTTTTTCGCTGGTCAGTTTATGACAACTAACACATTTTACACTATAAACTTTTTCGCCTGCTGCTGCCATGGTTGCATCTAATTTCTCGCCAACGGCAACTTCAGTAAATTTTCCTTCTCCCCTGTTTGGATCATAAGATGGGTTACCATTTGCCGTTTTTGCAGGTTCACCAGAAGTATTATTTGCAGGGGCTGCATTTTTTTCAGAACTTCCGCCACAAGCGGCTATAAATGAACCCATACAAAGAAGGATTGCAAGTTTTTTCATGTTGTTTAATTTAATTTTTAAAATTTAATTGTACAAGATTACTTGCTATACCAGCAATATTTTATGCGTTGAGTCATATCCAAATAAAAAAGGAACATTGTACAAAATAAAATCTAAATGTTAAGTACTAATTCAGTTAATATAGGCTGAATTGGCCATATTAACATGATTAAAATCATAAAGCATCCTGCTGCTTATCATCTTCACTGCTTTAGGTCCTATCTACTTTTGACAAACACAGAAATTACAGATAATGATGATAGACATAGATACGCTCCTTGCCTGGGGTGCAGCTTATAAAAAACTAACTGCAGGAGAAATTATTTTTCAGGAAGGAACGCATTCTTCTTTCTATTATCAATTGGTATCCGGTAAAGTAAGATGGGTAAATATTAATGAGGATGGGAAAGAATTTATACAAACCATTATAGAACCTGATGAGTGTTTTGGGGAATTCCCGTTATTTGATGATGAACCTTTTGCTGCCAGTGCCATAGCGGATGAAAACTCGGTAATAATAAGATTGCACCGTTCTTCATTTCATCAGTTATTAAAAGAAAATCCTGAGCTGCATTTTAAATTCTCCCGTTTGCTTACACAACGTTTAAGGTTTAAATTTTTAATTCTGAAAGAACTGGCTAAACATAATCCGGAAAACAGCATTTCTACATTACTCCATTATTTTAAGCAAAACCAAAAAAACATCTGTACCAAATGCAACAAGTTAAAACTCACCCGGCAGCAAATAGCGGATATGACCGGGTTACGTGTCGAAACCGTGATCCGAACCATGAGATCCATGCAGTTAAAAGGTGAATTACAAATAACAAAAGGCAAAGTTTATTGCTGATTGTGATTTAAATCATACTACTTTTACACAAAGCCCGGTTATTTTTGCTTTAAAGAGTAATTATGGTATTTCCACTGTTCCGCTGGTTGAAAATTGCCCTGATTAATTTATTGATTGTAGCTTCCATAGGTGTTGTTTTACGGTATAAAATTCTTTA
>JANOGE010000156.1:0-2426 GCA_031414035.1 Chitinophagaceae bacterium
CTTACCTGAAAAGAATGCAGCAAACGGCAAGGAACATAAAAAACGGCCAACCTGTTGTAAGGGGCGAAGAAGTAGATTCGGACAGTGCTTATTATGGCGATATTTATGGCAAGGGCGCATTTTTTATGCATACACTGCGTTATGTAATGGGCGATGAACTTTTCTTCCCAACATTAAAAAAACTGGCTACAGCACCGCAATACACGTACGACAATACAGTTATCACGGCCGATGTTGAACAGCTTTTCAGCGGTGCGTATGGAAAAAGCCTTCAACCTTTATTCAACCTTTATTTATACACTGCCAATAAACTGGAAATACATGTAAAGCAAACGGATGAAAATAAATATGTTGTTAAACTGCTAAATGTGGATATGCCTTTGCCTGTTAATATTGTTACCGATACCGGTATGCAACGACTGGTTATAAACAAAAAAGGAATAACCGTAAATAGCAAAACCGCGTTACAAATTGACCCGGATGTTTTTTATTTTAAGAAAGTGATACTTGAGTAAATGCTTTAACCGATTCTTTTTTGCTATTGTTGACTTTATCCAATTTATGCAGACCTGCACTATTTAAACAGCAGATGCTGTGATCCGGTGTACTGAGCGAAGTTGAAGTATCACCGACGACTGGCGTTTGAGCTTTTGCAAATTTCATTTTATTTCAGGTACTTTTTGTTGGCTGCACCGGTGTTGATAATACCAGCCGGCGTCCTGATCCGGTGCGCCATTTAGCTTGCGTGTGCTATATGTAACACTAACATCGGCAAAAAATTAACGATTGCTTTTACCTGCAAAGCAACTCTTTAATAAAAAAATCACCTATTTTAGTACATCATAAATTAAAAAATAAAAAATCATGCAGGAATTAATTACACGCCTTACTGAAAAAGCAGGCATCAGTGCAGAACAGGCAACAAAAACAATTGACACCATTAAAGAATTTGTAAAAGAAAAATTTCCCATGCTGAGCGGAGCGGTAGATAATATGTTTGCAGGATCTGCAGATAATACTGCTTATTCTGCTGAAGCACCTAAAGCCGAAGAACACAGCATACTGGATAAAATCAGCAATGTAATACCCGGTCAGGCTGGTGAAAAGATTGAGGATTTTGCCAAAAAAGCAGCTGACAAGGCAGAAGATGTTTTTGACAGTGTTAAAGATAAACTAAGCGGAATGTTTAGCGGAGATAAGAAGTAATTGCACTTTAAGCTTTAAATAACAGCCCGGTATAAATTTAGACAGGGCTGTTATTTTCCTTGCTGTTGTTTTTATTTTATTTTTATCCAACTTTGCGTACCCCAGAATTCAACATTCGGATCATATGCAGGGTTGTTGTCCATTAGATAACTGCCATCCCCTTTGCTCCATGCATTGGTGTAGACACTTCACAGTCGCAAATGTTCATGTAGGTAATGATTGTCATTCACTAAAATGATTGAGGGATCAATGGATACCGTCATCATAATATTTTAATTTAATAATTTGAACGGGTTACACATGCACCAGATATGTTGTATTGTACCGTATACCCTAAGTACGCTGTAAAAACCAGGCAAATAATGTTTGAGTTGGTTACGCTGCCTCCCTGTTGAGTATGGTAAACCCGAAAGAACGGGATTTACCAGTTTAACAAAAAACTGTTTCTCAACACAAAAAGAGATGACACCTTTCTGATGTCATCTCTATTAATTTATAGGTAAGGCCTTGATAAAAATGGTTAATAACAACTATGGTAACAACACCTTGTTTATTTCCTGGAGAACACCGTTGGTGGCCAGTATATCAGCCGGATTGGCAATAGCAAAATTATTATTTGCATTACCTTTTACATAACCAATATTGTAACCCAGGATCGTGGTAAATTTGTTGTTGGGTGCATTGGCCAATGTGGTAACCGATCTTAAAATACCCAGGTCCCAGGCAAAGTTGCGGCTGGCAACAACATGATAACGTAAAATGTTCGACAAAGCATCTATCTGTGCCTGGTTGGTGATAGCTGTAATATTAGCGGCGTTATTAAAGGGTGCAGGCAGTTCGGCAAAAGCCGCATTAGTAGGTGCAAAAACGGTAAAATCACCGGCACCGGTAAATACAGAAGCCAGATTGGTTTTTACCAGTGCAGCTACCAGGGCCGAAAAGTTTGGATTGGCAATGGCAATACCAGCAATAGTATTTGTTGGAAAAAGCAATACTTTATTAACCGCATGTATTACACCGTTGCTGGCATTTATATTAGCAGCAATTACATCGGTTTGTCCATTGATACGTATTAGGCCAAAGGTTTTTGACAAATACAGGGTATTGTCGTTGGCTAGTCCGGCTGTCTTAATAGACCACGCCGGTGCGCGTCAGGGCCTCGTGTCCGCGCACCGACCTAAGGATTCCGAAGTCGAGAATCGTCGCGTGCCCATCGGGCC
>JANOGE010000157.1:0-15485 GCA_031414035.1 Chitinophagaceae bacterium
ACGGGGTTTCATTTTAATAAAAAGCCATCCCGCAAGAAGCGGGATGGCTTTTATTACTTTACCTTTTTATTCCGTAATCCCTTCCAGCGCAAATAAGAAAACATATTCCCTTGCCCTGTCTTTTAATACTTTAAATCTTCCCGAAGCACCGCCATGCCCAGCTTCCATATTAGTGTATAACAACAGTTTGTTATTATCCGTTTTCATTTCACGTAGTTTAGCTACCCATTTGGCCGGTTCAAAATACTGCACCTGGCTATCATGAAGGCCGGTTGTTACCAGCATATTTGGATAGGCTTTCTTTTCTACATTATCATAAGGTGAATATGATTTCATATAAAAGTAGTTCTCTTTATTGGCAGGATTACCCCACTCATCGTATTCATTTGTTGTTAAAGGAATGGAGGGATCACTCATGGTGTTCAACACATCTACAAATGGAACCTGTGCAATAACGCCATGCCACAGATCGGGCCGCATATTTACAACAGCACCCATTAATAAGCCCCCCGCACTGCCACCGCTGGTATATAAATGTTCTTTGCTGGTATATTTATTTACCAGTAAAAATTCGGCACCATCAATAAAATCGGTGAATGTGTTTATTTTTTTCATCATCTTACCATCTTCATACCAGTACCTGCCCATCTCCTGCCCGCCACGGATGTGTGCTATGGCAAAAGCAAAACCACGGTCTAATAAACTTAAACGCACACTACTGAAGGAAGCTTCCATGCTGGCACCGTAAGAACCATAGCCATATAACATCAAAGGAGCATTGCCATCTTTCTTATATCCCTTTTTATACACAATAGAGATGGGAATTTTTGTACCATCCTTTGCTGTAGCAAAAACCCTTTCAGTTTCATAATCCCCGGGTTTAAAACTACCTATTACTTCCTGTTGTTTCATCAGTTTCCTTTCTTTGCTTGCCATGTTATAATCATACACCGAGTTGGGCGTGGTTAACGATGTATAATTATACCGCATCACATCTGTATTATAATCCGGGCTATAGGATAAATTAGCAACATAAGCGGCTTCATCAAAAGCCAGGTAATGTGAGCTGTTATCTTTTGTATTTAAAATATGAACCTGTGTTAATCCATCTTTACGTTCCGATATGGCTAAAAAGTTTTTAAACAGATCAAATCCCTGTATCAAAACCTTATCATTATGTGCTACCAGGTCAGTCCACCTCGAAGTATCAGTTTTGGTTTCGGAGCATGTTGCTATTTTAAAATTCTTTGCCTGCAGGTTGGTACGTATGTAAAATTTATCATTGGCATGATCAACATCGTATAATACTTCCTTCATCCGGGGTTGAAAAACTTTAAACACATCCTCCGGTTTATTGGCATCTATATACCTGTACTCAGAAGAAAGTGTAGCACCGGAACCAATAAAAATAAATTTATCCGACTTGGTTTTACTTACACCAATATAATTAGTTTGGTCTATTTCTTCATAAACCGTTTTATCAGTTGCTGCATCGGTACCCAGTTTATGCTTTTTAATTTTTTCTGATAAAAGTGTTACCGGATTTTTTGAAGTATAAAACAGCGTGAGGTTATCATTGGCCCAAACCGGGCCTCCTTCTGTATTCGGAATTTTGTCCTTGTATATTTCTCCGGTCTCCAGGTTTTTAATATATATGTTGAACTGGTTCCTGCTCAGCATATCAATTCCATAAGCAAGTAATTTATTATCCATACTTACAGTAAAGCCTGTGGCTGAAAAATAATTATGCCCTTCGGCCATGGCATTAACATCCAGCAACACTTCTTCTGCAGCCTGCAGGTTTCCTTTCTTCCGGCAATACACAAAATAATCTTTTCCTTCTACCAGGCGGTTGTAATAAAAGTAACCATTCTTAAATACCGGAACGCTTTCATCCTTTTCTTTTATTCTCGCCTTCATCTCAGTATATAATTTTTCCTGGAAAATTTTTGCACCCGACATCATGGTATCATAATATTTATTTTCAGCAGTAAGGTAGTCCACCACTTTTGTACTGTCGGGGCCTTTTTTAAAATAATCATTCATCCAGTAATAATTATCAATACGGGTATCGCCATGGGCAATTAATTCTTTGGGCTTTTTTTCTGCCACCGGTGCCGCCACACTGTCTGCCCATTTATATACTGTTTTTTTCATTTCTGTTTCCGTATTGTTACATGATGAAATGATTACTGCGGCAAATATAATGGCCGGCATGATGTTTTTTTGCATAAACCTTATTTAAATGATGATTAATTATTTCCCGTCCTCGTCTCTGACGAGGATGTAATGGTCTTGAGACTTTGTCTCAAACAAACACAATATTCACCAATCCCTTTCTTCCACAATAATCTCTTGCCGAACTATATAAATAATCTGCCGCATTTTCCACAATGCCGGCCCGTAGAGGATTTTCATGTATGTAATTTAACCGTTGCCTCAATATTTCCGGTTTATACAGATCAAGGTAAATGGCATGGTTGCCATCCTGCCAGAAATGATATTTTTCAATCCGTTTCATAAATTTTCCTGCAAATTCAAATCTATACAGCATCCAGTCTTTTCTGCTTTCCGGTTCATCTTCAATTGCTTTTAAAACAGAATTAGCAGTAAATTTTTTAAAGTCTCTGATAATATGAGAAAGTTTATACCCTTCTTTAGCCCGTGCAATAAGGTGCATGTGATTGGTCATTAAACACCAGCTATAAACAATAAGTCCTTTCTTATCGATACAAAAATTCAAAGAATCAACTACAATCTGTTTGTAGACCGGCCGTATAAAAACATCAACCCAATCAACAACAGTAAAAGTTAAAAAATAACAGGCGTTTTGATCAGAAATTATATATCGGTCTCCAGACATAAAAGCTGTGTTTTAAAATAAAAAGAGTGTCTTCCCATCCCCGTCTCTGACGAGGATGTTCTGGTTAAGAGACTTTGTCTCACATGCAAGTCAAAGACTTGTTACAAACTCATCTTCGTCAGAGGCGGGGACGGGCTAATTTCTTCGTGCCAGTACAATGGTATTTTTAAACTGCTTTTTCTTTCCGTCCAGGTTAAACAATTCGGTAAAAATAACATAAATACCCATCGGAAGTTTTTGAAATTTTTCTCCCAAACCATCCCAGCGAAAGTTCCCATTAATTCCGCACAATGCATTTCGCTGCAGGTAACGTACCATTCTTCCGGCAGCATCAAAAATCGTAATATTTATCACATATCCCGGGGAGGGAAATTGGTAATCAACCGTTGCAAAATCATCCATACCGTCATTGTCCGGAGAAACAATTTCAGGGGTTACTGTTATTTCGCCCTGCACCTGCAGGTCAATACGATACTGTGAATTCTTATAGGTAGGGGTGCCGTATCCAATGCTTGTAGCAGCACTATGCCAGTTACCGGGCTGTTGAGTAGCCGCATTATGATCGATACGTTCCAAAGCAACGCCCTCCCGGTTATCAATCAGTTTAAAATGCCATTTCTCATCATAGTTTAATTCATCGGTAATTTTTCCCTGTGCATTTAATATGACCACAACCCCATCATCATCATTATAAGATGGCATGGAAGTAATGGATACAAAAGCATCCTTATTTTTTGTGATGAAATCTCTTTTAACAATATTGGGGTCTTCGGTTATTACCATAAAATCATGAGGGAACAATAAATAATTTTCTGAACTTAACTGGCTGATACTGCTTATAACGCCCATACTGTTACGGTTGGCAATATACGTTTGTTTGAGGTCAATGATCTTATTGCTACGATTATAAATTTCTACATAATCTGTGCCGTTTGGTTTTGGGTTGAACAATATTTCATTAATAACGATGTCTAAACGGTCAGCCACTTCGTACAAGCCAACCCTTGCCGTATTGTTTGACCCGATCAAATTACTGACACAGTCAGAAATGGCCGAAACGGTAATGGCATAAACTTTATCCCGGTTAAGCGGAATATTTGATCTTAAACTTACTTTATCAAAAACCGGTGCAATGGTTATGGCCAATTGCGGTGCCCCGATCCCTTCACTGATATTATAATTAGCTGCCGTAGCGGCTTTTAAACTGTCCAGGGGTTCATCAAAAACCAATACCAAATTTACACTGTCTGTTGCATAGGCTCTTAACAATTGAGGAGCGGTTTCATCTTTATTAACCCCATCAACCGAATTTTTTTTTCCGGGTGTTCCTCCTTTCAGATCGGCGCTTGCTTTCCAGTTCGTAAACCCGCTGCATGGATTTTGGGTATCCATCATTTCGAGTGACCAGCCGCCCTCTTTTTTTAACTCATTCTTATACCAGGCATCTGTGTAACTGACGGCATGGATAATTCTGTTTTGCGGGCTGCGTAAATAGATCACATCGCCTGTATTATCCAGCGAGGGAAAACCGGTTACCGAAATGGCAGGGCCGTAAACACTCATGGCAGCTACAGCACTACCTGTACAAACAATAACAAAGCTATCCGGCAATAAATTATAAGAAGACATGGTACCACTTTGACTGCCGGCATCACCAATCCTCCATCCGAGTAAATTAAATGCGGTTGTTGATGTGTTACGCAATTCTATCCACTCATTATTGGGTAACCCGGTCTGCGGAGTTGGGTCAGCCATCAGTTCATCAATAACAATATCAAATCGGTTGGCCACCTGGGCAATGCTGCTACCGGACAGGAAGGCCATACAAAATAAAATTACGACTGGCTTGTTCATAACAGCCATAACAATTTTTATAGTACCCATAACAAACTATTTAGCTTTAAATAAATGACTGCTGAACACGGGCCTTTCAAAATGATATACGGATCGGTTTGGACAGGCTGCAATAAGTTGGTAATTTCACTCCTTCAAATTAACACGTTACAGGTCTTTCTGAAATGTGTTTTACCACATAAAAATCGGAGTTAAAACATGAAAGTTGCTGTTGTTGGTGCCACAGGATTAGTAGGCAGTAAAATGCTGCAGGTGTTGGCCGAAAGAAATTTTCCGGTGACTGAACTTATTCCGGTGGCCTCAGAAAGATCTATCGGAAAAGAAATAATCTTTAAGAACAGGCAGTATAAAATAGTAAGCGCTGCCGATGCCATTGCTGCTAAACCGGATGTCGCTATTTTTTCGGCTGGAGGAACGACATCACTTGAACTGGCCCCTGAATTTGCTGCTGAAGGAATTACCGTAATTGATAATTCAAGCGCATGGCGCATGGACCCTGCAAAAAAATTAGTAGTGCCCGAAGTAAATGCTGATGTGCTCACTAAAGATGATAAGATCATTGCCAATCCAAACTGCTCTACCATACAGATGGTGGTAGTATTAAATCCATTGCATAAAAGATATAAAATAAAAAGAGTGGTGGTGAGCACTTATCAAAGTGTTACCGGTACCGGGGTAAAAGCCGTTACCCAATTAATGAACGAACGAAAAGGCATCAGCGGTGAAATGGCATACAAATATCCAATTGACCTGAATGCGATTCCGCATATTGATGTGTTTTTAGAGAACGGCTATACCAAAGAAGAAATGAAAATGGTGCTGGAAACCAAAAAAATAATCGGTGACGATTCTATACAGGTTACAGCCACCTGTGTACGCATACCAACCATGGGTGGACACAGCGAAAGCGTAAACATTGAATTTGAACATGATTTTGACCTGAATGAAGTACGGCGTATTCTTTCCAATGCACCCGGCGTTGTAGTGAAAGATGATGTGGCCAATTTTATTTATCCCATGCCATTAACCGCCTATGATAAAGATGAAACTTTTGTAGGAAGGATCAGAAGAGATGAAACGCAACCCAATACACTGAACTGCTGGATAGTGAGTGATAACCTCCGCAAAGGAGCTGCTACCAATGCGGTGCAGATAGCGGAGTATTTGGTGGAGAAGGGATTGTTGTAGCGGCCTCACCCCGGCCCCCTCTATCTCCCCCGAAGGGGGAGGAAAAGTAGTAGATTGCCGTGAAGAAAGAATCGAAATAATCTTCTCTTCTATCTTCCAGTTCCCTCTCCTTTGGAGAGGGGTTGGGGTGAGGCTGGAGGAGGACTTAATTGATCACCCAGGTCTCATTACCCTTCAATAATTTATCCAGGTCGCCTTTTCCTTTTTTAGCGATCACTTCTTCTATCTGCATGGTCATGCTGTCTTCGTAACAGGCTCTTTCTGTTTCATAAAAAACGCCAAAAGGCCTTGGCAGGTGCCCGGCTAATTTCGGATCATCAAACATACGTATCAATATCTGTGCTTTGTAAAAATCCCTGTCATCATGTTTCCACAGTTCATCAGTACTTGCCCCTTCGGCCAGGTCAACGATCACCGGCTGAAACCCATCTAATTTAATTCCTTTGTTTTGTGTAGCTCCAAATACCAGTGGCTTACCCTGCTCCAGAAACAATACTTCATCAGGCTTTGTTTTTTTCTCGGTATATATTTCAAAGGCCCCGTCATTAAAGATGTTACAGTTTTGATAGATCTCCAAAAACGAAGCGCCCTTATGTGCCTGTGCCCGCAGCAACATAGCCTGCAAATGTTTAGGGTCCCTGTCCATGGTACGGGCAATAAAACTTGCTTCGGCACCCATGGCCAACGCTAATGGATTAAATGGATGGTCAATACTTCCAAAGGGTGAACTCTTGGTTACTTTATGTTCTTCCGAAGTGGGGGAATACTGTCCCTTGGTTAAGCCATATATCTGGTTATTGAACAATAAAATATTCACGTCAAAATTCCGGCGCAGTAAATGAATGGTATGGTTACCCCCAATACTTAACCCGTCACCATCACCGGTAACGATCCAGACACTCAACTCGGGCCGGGCAGCTTTTAATCCGCTGGCCACAGCTGTTGCCCTGCCATGTATGCTGTGCATACCATAGGTATTCATATAATATGGAAAGCGGCTGCTGCACCCGATCCCCGAAACGATCACAATATTTTCCCTGGGAATGCCGAGCGAAGGCATTACTTTCTGCACCTGTGCCAGAATGGAATAATCTCCGCAACCGGGGCACCAGCGTACCTCCTGGTCGGTTACAAAATCTTTGGCGGTTAAAGGAGCTGCTATCGTTGCTATGTCACTCATAGTTTGATTTATTGAATGATAAAGTTACTGAAAATAAATGCAAAATATCGAACAAGGAAGTTGGAAAAACAATATCGAACAAGGAACAAGGAATAAAGAACAAGGAAGTAGCACAAGAGCATTCTGCATATTTTTCAGCAGAGTGCAGTATTTATACTTCAAAATTCAACATTCCCTGCTCCTTGTTCGATATTCATTTGTTATTCACCATTATTTTTCTTTTTTATCATCATTATTCTTTTTAGCCGTTTCTATACTTTTAACAAAGATGGAAATAAGCTGGTTGTTTTCATCAAGCACCAGTAATAGCTTTTCTTCTGTGTACCATTTTCTTTTTCTGATTATTCTGAGACAATTATAAGTTTCCCTTAATTCTTTCGCAGACACTTTCATTTTATGAATAAAGTCATTTCTCGATTCCGCACTTTGAGCCTCGCCATAATTTAAAGCAGGGGCTGTTCCGCTCCTTACCAACTGACCGGCAATATGGTTACCGGCAAAGGTTTTAGGGAGAACTTCGGAGATATCAATTATCATATCTGCAAAATTGATCAACCGCTCATCGAGATCGTATTTTCTTTCCATAGTTAACTATTTTTTTTAAAAATATAATCATATTCAGAAAAATGCAATAGCCCGAATTCGGCCTCCCAATTTAGCAGAGTCCTGCATTTTTACTTCAAAATTCAACTTTCCTTGTTCATTATTCTCCCTTCATCATTCAGCATTCCTTGTTCCTTGTTCGATATTTTCTTTCTTTTCATCTTTAAACATTCCCTGTTCCTTGTTCGATATTCAAAAGTTCCTCCCAGTACTCCGCTGCCCGCCTTGTATGTGGAATCACAATGGTCCCTCCCACGATATTCGCTACAGCAAATACCTCGTACATTTCTTCTGTACCAACTCCCAGCTCATACGATTTACCTAAATGATATTTAATACAATCATCACAACGTAATACCATACTGGCCACAAGGCCAAGTAATTCCTTGGTCTTAACATCTAATGCTCCGGCAGCATACGTATTTGTATCCAGGTTCCAGAGGCGTTTTATCACCAGGTTCTCTTTGCTCAAAATAACCTCGTTCATTTTGGTACGGTAGTCATTGAATTCTTTTACTAAGTTGCTCATAATTTTTTTTATTAATGAAATACAAAGTTAATCCCGGCATGTATATATTGATGAAACTGTTATAAATTGGTGATGGAAATATATATGGAGGTATTTTTTAAAAAATATAAAAAGGAAGCCGCACTGGTTACAGGATTATTGCTGTGCCTGTTTTTCTTTTTTGCAAATCCCCTTGGCCTTGTATACAAAGCAAAGCTGGTACTGGCCCTTGCAGCTTTAATGATAAGCTGGTGGGTTTTAGATGCCATGCCGCTGCCGGTGGTAGCCCTGGTACCCATTGTTTTATTTCCGGTGCTTGATATCAGTTCTTTAAAAGAAGTAACCAAATCCTATTCCGATAGTATCATCTTTCTTTTTATGGGCGGTTTTTTTATCGGTATCGCTATTGAAAAATGGAACCTGCATAAACGTATTGCCCTCGGCATCATAAATATAACCGGCACCAACGGAAACCGCATCATTTTAGGATTTATTATTGCCACCGGTTTTTTAAGTATGTGGTTAAGCAATACCGCAACCACCATGATGATGTTTCCCATTGCCATGTCGGTCATTCATGTAATAGCTACGCACAACAAAGAAAGTACCGGTGTTAAAAATTTCTCACTGGTGCTTATGCTCAGCATTGCCTACGCTTCCAACTTTGCACTGGGTACAATAATCGGCACACCACCCAATGTGGCTTATGTAAATTATATACACGAAAAATTCAACTTTACCATTGGCTTTACCGACTGGATGATCGTATTTACCCCGCTAACTATTGTTTTACTCTTCATGTTGTACTGGATATTGGTAAAGTTTCTTTTCCCCAATAAAATAAAACACAGCATTGAAGGAAAGAGTTTTATTAAGACCGAATTAAAAGCCCTTGGCAAATTATCTTCTCCCGAAAAAAGGGTATTGCTTGTTTTTATTATCACCGTTTTTTTGTGGATCACAAAAGATATCATCAACAGCATACAAAAAATGATCGTGCTGGATGATACCATCATTGCCATGATTGGCGCCATTACTTTATTTATCATCCCTTCCGGAAATAAAACCACTGCAAGAGATGAACGTTTGCTGGACTGGCCAGATACCGTGAAAATGGCCTGGGGTATTTTATTATTGTTTGGCGGTGGTATTGCCCTGGCAAAAGCATTGGAAGATGTAAAATTAATGGATCAGCTGGGCGTTTATATTGCTTCGTATGCAACTGATAATATTTTTTTAATGATCCTGATCGTTACCACAATCTCTGTTTTTCTTAGTGAGGTAATGAGCAATGTAGCACAGGTAATTGTAATGGCCCCTGTTATCTCTGCTGTTGCCGTTGCTTTGCATTTAGATCCTCTACTACTTGGTATTCCTATGACGCTGGGGGCAAGCTGTGCAAGTATGTTGCCCATGGGCACTCCCCCAAATGCCATTGTTTTTGCCAGCGGTCATATAAAAATAAAAGACATGATCAAGGCAGGATTTGTACTAAATATCATCTGCATTATTTTAATCACACTTTTCTGCTGGCTGCTTCAACCGATGATCATGCGGTTGATGTAATGAAAATTTCTTCCATCCCGAAAATACATTGTGTTCTTTGTGCTGTTTCCCTTTGTGACCATTGTGGTTAATTTTATCACAAAGATCACAAAGCTGTTTCTGCACTATGTGTTGCTTTATTTGTAATTTCAGATACTTTTACAACCATATATGAGAATAATAAATTTGAAATACTTTTTTATTGCAATCATTTTTTTGCAGTCATTCAATTCCTTTGCACAAAATTTTGATTCAAAATATTTTAACAGCATGCAGTGGCGATGCATCGGTCCGCACCGCGGCGGAAGAACGGTTGGCGCTGTGGGTGTTCCCTCCCAGCCCAATGTTTTTTATATCGGCGTAAACAATGGCGGCGTGTGGAAGACCAATGATTATGGACGTACCTGGAAACCCATTTTTGATGACCAGCCCACCGGAAGTATTGGCGATGTGGTTGTTTCTCCTTCCAACCCCAATGTAATATATGTAGGCAGTGGCGAAGGATTGCAGCGGCCTGACCTGAGTGTTGGTGATGGCATTTATAAATCAACCGATGGTGGATCAACCTGGAATAATATTGGCTTAAAAAATGCACAGCAGATTGGCGGCCTCGCCATCGACCCAAAAGATGAGAACCGTTTGTTTGTTGCAGCACTGGGTCATCCTTATGGTGCCAATGAGGAACGTGGTGTATATAGAACAACAGACGGAGGAAAAACATGGGAACGTGTGTTATACAAAGATGAAAATACAGGTGCTATACAGGTTACCATCGATCCAAACAACAGCAACATTATTTATGCCGACCTATGGGCAGGCAGACTGGGCCCATGGGAAAACGGTGCCTGGAACGGAAAAGAAAGCGGCTTGTTTAAAAGTATAGACGGTGGAACGACATGGAAAAAATTATCAACAGGTTTACCAACCACCGAACAGGGTTTAGCAAGAATCGGTTTTTGCATTGCGCCATCTAAGAGCAACAGATTATATGCAACTGTGGAAGCAGGAAAGTATGGCGGCATTTACAGATCTGATGATGCAGGAGAAACATGGGTGCTGATGAATCCGGATGAACGGCTTTGGGGAAGAGGCAATGACTTTGCAGAAGTAAAAGCCGATCCAAAAAATGCAGACATTGTTTATTCAGCCAATGTAGTTACCTGGAAAAGCACAGATGGTGGAAAAACCTGGGCTGCTTTTCGTGGTGCGCCTGGTGGCGATGATTACCACCGTATCTGGATCAATCCCAATGATCCCGGTATCATGCTCTTTGCCACCGACCAGGGAGCTATCATTACGGTAAATGGAGGCGAAACGTATTCATCCTGGTACAACCAGCCTACTGCACAGTTTTATCATGTGAGTACAGATAATGATTTTCCTTACAATGTGTACAGCGGGCAACAGGAAAGCGGCAGTGTTGGTATTGCATCAAGAGGTAACGATGGACAGATCAGTTACCGGGAATGGCATCCTGTTGCCGCAGAAGAATATGGATATGTATTGGCTGATCCGTTAAACCCGAACATTGTTTATGGTGGAAAAATTTCCAGGTACGATAAACGGAATGGCCAGTCACAAAACATTTCACCCGAAGCAGTAAGAAGCGGTAAGTACCGGTTTATAAGAACAGCGCCGGTATTGTTTAATCCCATTGATAAAAAAACATTGTACTTCGCCGGTAATGTTTTATTTAAGACTATGGATGGCGGCAACAAATGGGATATCATCAGTCCCGACCTGAGCCGGGAAAGATGGGATATACCTGCCAATGTAGGTATTTATACAAAAGAAGACATGAAGAAAATGCCCAGGCGTGGTGTGATCTATACGGTTGCTCCTTCTTATGTTGATATCAATACCATCTGGTGCGGAACGGATGATGGCCTGATACATATAACAAGAGATGGCGGTAAAACCTGGATGAACGTAACGCCGCCACAAGTTACCAGCTGGAGTAAAATTTCATTGATGGATGCAAGCCATACCAATGCCAATACCGCTTACGCTGCTGTGAACAGGATCCGTTGCGACGACCAGCGGCCACATATTTATAAAACAATGGATGGTGGAAAAACCTGGACAGAAATTGTGAACGGTTTACCCAACGATCCCATCAATGTAGTAAAAGAAGATCCTGTACGCAAAGGATTATTATTTGCCGGAAGTGAAAGAGCCGTATATGTTTCTTTTGATGACGGAGCCAACTGGCAGAGCTTGAGATTAAATATGCCGGCAACTTCCATCAGAGACCTGGTAATTAAAGATGATGACCTGGTAATTGGTACGCATGGCCGCAGTTTCTGGATACTGGATGATATAACTCCTTTACGTCAAATAAATGATCAACTTACAGATCAACCAACTGTTTTATATAAACCTCAAACAACATACAGAGTAAGATGGAGCATGTATCCAGATACACCGGTACCGCAGGAAGAACCCGCCGGGCAAAATCCTCCCGATGGCGCCATCATTAATTATTACCTCAACAGCAAGGCAACGAATGTTCAATTGGAAATTTTAGACAGCAAAGGAAACATCATCCGGAAATATACATCTGCTGATACGCTTTATAAAATTCCGCCCAACAATGTGCCGCCCTACTGGATCAGGCCGCAGCAGATCCTTTCCGGCCGGGCCGGTTCACACCGGTTCATGTGGGATATGCATTACCAGCCCTTGAATGTTGCGCCAAACTATCCCATCTCTGCCACTTATATGAATACAGCACCTGATCCCACATCGCCATGGGTACTGCCGGGAACGTATACTTCAAGGTTAACCGCCGACGGAAAAGTATATAACCAGTCATTCACCATTAAGATGGACCCGAGAGTAAAGACAAGTGTGAAGGACCTGATCGTACAACATGACCTTAGTCTGATATGCTATAACCATATTTTAAAGTGCCGGAACGATCTTACATTTATAACTGATAAGGACCAGGTTGCGGAAGTAAGAAAATATTTAAACAGTTTTAGTTCTTTACAGAATATTTTACAGGATAGTGACATGCCACCAACCACACAAACAATTAATGCAGTAAAAGAAACGGTGGCTGCTTATGCTGACTTTCTGAAAAAAAGAACACGGTAAACGCTTTGCGTTCTTAGCGAAAACCTTTGCGCTCTTTGCGGATAATTTTTACCGCAATGAGTACAGAGTGTAACGTAATGGGTTCGAAGAGTATCTTATTGTTTGCAGCTGTTTAAAAAATCTTTTATGCCCAGCAATATCTTATCCGCTATCTGCTGCTGAAATCCTTCATCCAGTATCTTCATTTCATCTTCGGGGTTGCTGATGAAAAGGGTTTCCACCAGCGCATTGGGATATTCTACAGGACTGTTCAGCATAAAATTAAAACTGCCGTTATTACCCTGGTCCTTCAGTTCCAGCTCCAGCATACGTTTATATATGGCATTGCTTAAATTACGAAACCCGATGTAACGGTAGAACGTACTGGTACCTGTAACCCGGATAGGATCAGCGGCAGAATTTAAATGAATGCTGATGAGCAGGTCAGGCACACTATCCCGGTAAAATAATATCCGTTCTCTATTGTCAACAAATTTTTCGGTGGTTCTTGTCATGATTACCCTGGCTCCTGCTTCTTCCAGTGTCTTTTGCAGTTTTAATGACACTTCCAGTGTCAGCATTTTTTCTGATGAGCCTGTTGGCCCGCCTGCACCGCTGTTGGTACCACCATGACCGGCATCCACCGCTATCGTTAAATTATTCAGCGATAAATTTTCGGGCTGCCGTTTTATTTTTATCACCAGCGTATTGCCCCTGTAAAAAATGCTGTGCCCCCAGTGCTGTGCATGTTTCAATTCAATACTGATGCGAAATACTCCATCTTCTATTTGTTCGTAGGTCACCGTTTTTATTTCCTTCGTGTTTTCCAGTTGTGTTATCCAGTTGGTATTATTGGTGGCGCCAAAAACATCCACCACGATTTTCGAGGGATCAATTAGCTGGATGCTCTGGTACGGCAGTCTTGCAAACAATGCAAGCTGTACATAATCAAAATTTTTGTCGCCATTTACGGTCCATTTATCGGTAAGCGATTCAGGCGTAAAACTTCCTTTTGGTAAAAACTCAACCTGGTCATCAGGTATATATGCCGTCCGGTACTTTGACAACTGTACTTTATAATTACTACCCACTTTTCCAACAACTTTTAATAATACCATTGAATCCAGGTAACCGATCTTGGCACCGCCAAGCCTGTCATCACCAAGGCCGAATAATAAATAGGCCAGCCTTCCTTTGGTTACAGCAATATCCGGTGCCATTGGGCCAAACATACTTATCCAGTTCTTTGTTTCTTTAGTTACCGTTTTGCCTGCTGAGTCGGTAATGCTCACCGGAATTTTTGAAACCAGGAAACTGTCTGTTTCTTTTACCACATATTCGCCCTGGTAAATGCCGGGCATTTTATTATTGGGCATTTCGTACAGTGAAATATTTTTATTGGCAGTAACCGTACATCCGCTCAATGCTTTCACTTTAAATTTTATCCTGTCGCCCGGCTGCACAAATAAATTTCCTTCGGGATAAGTTTCAATGCCGGCGATCTCTAATGTCTTAACGGTGTCTGGTGGCGGTGGCAATGTATAGGTATAAGAAATTCTTTTAGTACTGGTTTTATCCGGCGGAAAAAAAGCAACCAGGGTAAAAGATGTATCACCGGGTTTTAAATCCAGTTCATAGGCAAATGCTCCCGTGGGATAAACCTTAACCGGCTGGTCATTAATATTAAGGCTGCAGCTTTTACAGGTGCTGCCTACAATAAACTGACGGGTAGCCCTTACATTATTCTGTTCTTTGGTTGGTTCTACCAGTTTTAAAAAAGGAATATCAATGGCCTGTGAAAAAGCCATCATGCCCAACAGCATGGCTGAAATGCTTAATAAAAATTTCATGAAGGCAAGGTAAAATAAAATAAAATGAGAGATAGATAATTGTTGGCAAAACCCTTTAGCATAAAATTATTTTAGTAAAGGAAGCTGTTCTTTTAAAAAAGAATTTAAGCCGGTTACCTGTACACCATGTTGCCCCATGTATGTTTCACTTTGTGGTGTAATAATCAGTTTGTATTTTGGTTTAAGATCATCAATACAATGCAGGTAACCTTTTGATACTACAGGTGCATTACTCCGTTTTATTTCTATGCAGGCAACCGGCTTAATTCCTTTCACCAACACGGCATCACACTCTGCCCCATCGTGCGTACGGTAAAAATGCAGTTGCAGTCCGGGATTTTTACAGGCTGATATCTGCTCCAGTACATATCCTTCCCATGAAGCACCGGCAACCGGATGAGACAAAAGTTCATCACCTGAATGAATATTTAATAAAGTATGCAAAATACCTGTATCTCTTACATATACTTTAGGTGATTTTACCAGCCGTTTTTTTGTATTTACAAACCAGGGTAGAAGACGTTTTACCATAAACCCCCCTTCCAGGTAATCGAGATAGCGCAATACAGTTGGTGCTGTTACTCCCAACGACCTTGCAAAGGTCTCTGCATTCCACACATTGCCGCTAACATGCGCCAGCATTGTCCACAACCGCTGCATGTTAACCCTGGAAATATTTACACCAAATAAGTTTTCCAGGTCTCTTTCTACATAGCTGCGGATGAATGCCTGCATCCATTGCTGTGCCGCAGCATCTGTTTTTGCTAAAAGCGGCTCCGGAAAACCACCACGAAACCAATGGCTGTTGTACGAAAT
>JANOGE010000158.1:0-77443 GCA_031414035.1 Chitinophagaceae bacterium
CAGACTGAGCTTGTCGAAGTCATTTGAACATACGTTTTATACTCAAATATGTTTCGACAAGCTCAACATGACATACTTTTGAGACAGCCTCATCTTTTTTATTATTTTCTAAATGCCCATTTGATCATTTCCTTCCAGCTGGGTTTTTTGCCATACATCAATATTCCGGTACGGTAAATTCTTGCGGCAAACCAGGTGGTGAATATAAAGCCTGCAATTAATAATGCCATGGACAAACCCAGTTGCCACCAGGGAACGGTATTGGGTACTCCGAACGGTATCCTCGCCATCATTACAATGGGAGAACTGAATGGGATAATACTTGACCAAACAGCAATCGGGCTGGAAGGGTTTGATATGGCCGGGGTCATTAATGCAATAGAAAATATGACCAGCATGGTAATAGGAAAACTCAATGATTGTGCCTCCCGCATATCTTCGTTGATAGCACTGCCAATTGCTGCATATAAAGAAGAATAAAAAAAGAAACCTGCCAACATGTAAAAAATAAAACAACTTACCACCAACAGGATATTTACACTGGTAAATACTTTTTGAACCATTCCAACTGCATTGGCCATTGCACCGGAGTCCTGGCCCGAAAATTTACCTATGTTGTAGATCAGGAAAACAAAACCTATCCATATCAGGAACTGTGTTAATGCCACCATACCAATTCCTATTATCTTACCCAGCATAAGCTGGAATGGCTTTACAGATGAAATGACCACTTCTGCAATCCGGCTGGTCTTTTCCTCAGTAACGCCCATCATTACCTGTGAACCATACAACAATAAGATCAGGTACATTAAAAAGCCACAAACATAACCTATGACGGTTGCAGAACCGGCATCGGCAGCCTGGTTCTTTGAATTGTTTATTTTCAGGCTGATATTACTTACGGCAAGGATCTGTTTTTTTGTCACATCAATTCCAAGACTGTCATTTTTTATCTCACTCCAAAGCCGGTTTAGTTTTTTTTCCAAAGGTATAGTTGCGCCAATGCCGTAGGTTTTATTGGTATTAAAGGCAAGACTGTCTAACCCCTTCCTCCAATTGGTATTTTGTGGTATTATGATGTAACCACTGTAACCAAGTGAATCATACTGTGTTTTAAAAATTTCTTCAGGAATTTTTATTAATGATAATTTGTTGGTACTGTCTTCCAGGTTTGTTTTATCAATAAGTTCCCGGGTAAAATATCCGGATCTGTCAATAATACCAATGCTCAGGTCCTGCCTGCTTTTATCGGCTAAATAGCCGGTGCCGAAAATGAGTGCCAGGTACAACACCGGGAAAAGAATGGTACCAATAATAAATGTCCTTTTCCTTACCCTGGTCAGGTATTCTCTTTTTATGATCAGCAGTATTTTGTTCATATAATAATTTGTGTGTTGATTTTTTTTGTTGATTAAGCATCCATTTTTTCAAATTGCCTGGCCGAAGGGGTTCCATCCACCAACCGGATAAATATCTCATTCAGCGAAGGAAGCATTTCTTTAAAAGAAACGATATTGGTTCCCTGGTTGATAAAATATCCCAGTACATCATTGGGCTTATATCCGTCCTTTATTTTTACGGTCAGTCCCCGGTTATTGATCGTCATGGTCTCAAATGCATGGCTACTTATATTTTCAGGAATTTTTTCCAGATGGATACCGAATAGATTTTCTTTAAAATTCTGTTTTACTTCGGCTACACTGCCATCTAAAATTTTCTTTCCTTTATTGATCAGCACGATCTTATCACAGATCTCTTCTACCTGTTCCATACGGTGTGTACTGAAGATGATGGTGGCACCGTTTTTTGCCAAACGGTAAATCTCATCTTTTATTAAATTGGAATTGACCGGGTCAAGGCCGCTGAAAGGTTCATCCAGTATGATCAGGTCTGGCTCATGAAGTACCGTAATTACAAATTGCAATTTCTGCCCCATACCTTTACTCAGGTCTTCTACTTTTTTGTTCCACCAGCTCTCCATTTCAAAACGTTTGAACCAGTCTTTTATCTTGTACATGGCATCATTACGGCCTAATCCTTTTAATTGGGCAAGGTATAAAGCCTGTTCGCCGATCTTCATCTTTTTATACAGGCCCCTTTCTTCAGGCATGTAACCGATAAACCGGGCATCATTTTCCGGATCAAATTTTTTCCCTTTCAGAATAATTTCTCCCTCATCCGGATAAAATATACCTGTGATCATACGGATCAGCGTGGTTTTACCTGCACCATTGGGTCCCAATAAACCAAAAATGCTTCCTTTGGGGATTTCCAGGCTGATGTTATCTACCGCTTTTTGAGTGGCAAAGTATTTTTTTAGGTTATGTACTTCTATAATATTCATGCGTTTTACAGTTATTTTTTTTGGAATGACAAATGTAGGGATGTATACATAATAAGTAATAGTGATTTTACCAACGGCAAACAGGCTATGTCAAAATATTTGCCAATTGCCTGGCAACCCTTTCTCCGTCCATGGCTGCACTTACAATGCCTCCGGCATAACCGGCCCCTTCTCCACAGGGGTAAAAATTATGTAATTGAGGGTGAGTCAATGTTTCATTGTTACGGGGAATTCTTACGGGGGATGATGTCCGGCTTTCTGTTGCAACTACCACTGCCTCATTGGTAAAATAGCCCGGCATTTTTTTGCCAAACTCAATAAAGCCTTTAGCTAAAGCCTGGTACACAAACGCAGGTAATACTTCATTTAAAGGTATTGATCGTAAACCTGGCTGATATGAACAATTAGGTAATGATGAAGATGTTATTCCATTGCTGAAGTCGGCCATTCGTTGAGCAGGCGCTGCAAATTTTCCACCACCGGCAACATAGCATTTACGTTCAACCTGTTGCTGAAAATGCATGAACAGGAGAGGGTCATGTATATCGATATTTTTATTGCCAGATCTTTTTATTTCGGCAAAAGCATCTTCCAATTCCACCTGCACCACCATGCCACTGTTGGCAAAGGGATTATTTCGTTTTGAGGGGCTCCAGCCATTAACCACTATTTCGCCTGCCGAAGTTGCAGCAGGTGCAATGATACCACCCGGGCACATGCAAAAAGAAAATACACCTCTGCCATTTACCTGTTTTACTAATGAGTAAGAAGCGGCTGGTAATTCGTTGGGTCTTTCAAAACCTTCACCTTGGGGGGAGGTTTGGTGGGGGCCGTATTGTATGTTGTCAATTAAAGATTGGGGGTGTTCTATACGTACACCTAATGCAAAAGGCTTTGCCTCCATCAGAATTTGCTTGTTGTTTAACAGTTCAAAAATATCCCTTGCACTGTGCCCGGTAGCTAAAATAAAGGCATCTGCCTCAAACAGATCGTCATCTGCAGTTTTTACTGCCTTTATACTGTCCAGCCCGTAAGGTTCATCCGGGCTGGATTTATCAATGATAAGATCAATCACTTTTTTTTCAAAATAATAAGCTCCCCCGCAATCAACTATTTGTTTGCGTATGGCGGTTATTATGTTTGGAAGTTTATTGGTTCCGATATGTGGATGTGCCTGGAATAAAATCTCCTCTTCTGCACCAAACTGAACAAATAGATTCAGTATCCTGTCAATATCACCTCTTTTATTACTGCGTGTGTAAAGTTTACCATCGCTGTAGGTTCCGGCCCCACCTTCGCCAAAGCAGTAATTACTCTCAGGATCAATAATGCCTACTTTATTTAAAACAGCCAGGTCTCTCCGTCTTGCCCTTACATCTTTACCTCTTTCTAAAATAATGGGTTTAATACCCTGTTCAATTAACTTTAGTGCTGCAAACAGGCCTGCCGGCCCGGCGCCAATTATGACTACCTTTTTTTTTGCCTTATGCACTTCTTTAAAATTAAATGGCTGCAAGGCTCTTTTACGAAAGGGTTCATCTATAAAGGCATTCAGGGTAAGGTTTATCCAAATGGTTTTTGCCCTGGCATCAATGGATTGTTTGGTGATATGATATCCGGTTACAGAAGATTCATTAATCCCGGTTGTGTTAGCCAGCAATTTTCTGATTAAGGCTTCATTGGCTGCTTCAGAGGGCAGCAATCTTAGAGAAATCTTTTGTTGCATTGCGTTTGGTTTTTATCCAAAAAGCAGATCGTGTGCATTATGAATTTTACGTATCTCGCCCTGCTGGCGGAAGTAAGGGTTTAAAAAGGTAAATCATCTACTGCATCCGGTGGTGTTTCTGAAAAGGTATCCAAAGGCTCCAGGTAATCACTGTCAGATTTAGAGGTTCCCGTCTGTAATATCTGTTCAATTCTCCAGGCATCCAGGTTGGTGATATAATTCACTTTGCCATCTTTTTCCCATTTGCTTCCTTTAATATTAAAGTACACTTTTATTTCGTCACCGGTATTCACCCGGTCAATAATGGTGGTTTTATCCTGTACACACTGAAACTTAACATAATTGGTAATGGTACGTCCATTTATATCCTCTGATTTCTCCACGGCAAATTCCCTGGTTTTAAATGTTTCGGTACGTTGAATAGTATCATATTTGGCAACTAATTTGCCGGTCAGTTCATAACTCATGGTAATAATTTATTATCCAAAAGTAATTCTATTTTTCTGATAAATATTTTGCCGCTACAATTCTTTGTTATTGATAAAATTATCTATCTTCCTTGCGTATAATTTTTCAAGCCTATTATGAGGAAAATCATCTTTGCATTTTTAGCAGTTGTCTCCATATCAATCTCCTGTAAATTATCATACCAGGCCCAATCCGTACAATATAAAGATTACCGGCTAAGCCAAAATAACAGACAGGATAGTACTATAATTGCCCTGATAAGGCCTTATGCGGACAGCGTAAACAAAAGTATGAATGATATTGTGGCTGTTTCGGAAATGGAACTGGTAAAAAATCAACCGGAGGGGACATTAGGAAATATTATGGCTGATGCCATGATTTATATGGCTGAAAAAAAATACGCCATGCATGTTGATGCTGCTTTTATAAATAATGGTGGCATAAGGCTGCCTTCCATACCGGCGGGTAATATCACCAGAGGTAAAATATTTGAACTGGCACCATTTGATAATATATTAATCCTTCAAAAGGTCAGCGGAAAAGTAGTTCAGGAGTTCTTGGATCATGTTGCTGACAGGGGCGGGTGGCCCTGCTCAGGAATCAGTATGCAGATAAAAAATAAAAAAGCGGTAAATATTATGATTGGCGGAGTTGCTTTTAATGAATCTGCTGTATATACTATTGCCAATAATGATTATGTGATAAATGGGGGTGATGACTGCCTTATGTTGAAATCAATACCTCAGATAAATAATGGGTATTTATTCAGAGACGCCGTTATCGATTATTTTACTCAGTATACCAAAGAGGGAAAGAAAATATCAGCTAAAATTGAAAACAGGGTAACCAATGCAGACTAGAAGGAAATTTATAGCACAATCTGCTCTTGCAGCCGGGACCTTATTAACATCCAACAGCCTTTTTGCGGAGTTGCAAAGGGAAAATGCCCTTAAAAAACTGACCATCCTTCACACCAATGATGTACACAGCAGACTTGAACCTTTTCCGATGGATGGCGGAAGAAACCAGGGACTTGGAGGAGTAGCCGCCAGGGCTGAACTTATACAAAAAATCAGGAATGAAGAACAACAGGTATTATTACTGGATGCCGGCGATATTTTTCAGGGCACTCCATTTTTTAATTTATACAAAGGAGAGCCGGAAATAAAAGCAATGGCGGCAATGGGTTATGATGCTGCCACAATGGGCAATCATGATTTTGATGCAGGCCTGGAAAATTTTACTTCACAATTAAAGCATGCAAATTTTCCTTTGATCATTTGTAATTATGATTTTACCAATACCCCAATGGAATATAAATACCAGCCGTATAAGATTTTTAAAAAAGGAAAATTAAAAATTGGTGTAACGGCTGTGGGAATTGAGTTGAGAGGATTGGTGCCGGATAGTTTATTTGGCAATACCAAATACCTTGATCCTGTTCAAAAGGCAAATGAAATAGCGGCTAAATTAAAGTCAGAAAAGGGTTGCGATATGATCATTTGCCTCAGTCATTTAGGATATCAATATAAAAATAACAGGGTAAGCGATGAAATACTGGCCAGAGAAACAGAAAATATTGACCTGATCATTGGGGGGCATACCCATACTTTTTTAGATGAACCGGTAGTATTTAAAAATAAAACCGGGAGCGATGTACTTGTAAATCAGGTAGGTTGGGCAGGTATAATTTTGGGCAGGCTGGATTTTGAGTTTTTGGGATACCAAAAGAATGGCATGTCAAAATCACATAGTGTGGTTGTAGGGAAAAAAACTAATGAATAAAAAATTTTTTTTTCAACATTTTATTCGATATTCGCTGTCCTGCCGAACATTTTTTTTGAATAAAACCAAAAAGAAATTTTACCCGGCAAATCACAAGAGAAACTATTCTTAACTCAATATATAAACTGCTTAAGGACTAATGGACAAAGCTTTTGAAAAAGTATGGATTAATTGTTTAGAGATAATCAAAGACATTGTTGAATGGCAGCATTTTCAAACCTGGTTTGAACCCATTAAACCGGTTGCGTTAAAAGAAAAAATTTTAACCATCCAGGTACCCAGTCAGTTTTTTTATGAGTACCTTGAAGAACATTATGTTTCGCTTTTAGCAAAAACATTAAAAAGAGAATTAGGAAAAGAAGCAAGACTGGAATACAGAATAATGGTAGATAGTGGTAACAGTAAAAACAAACCACAAACAATTGATGTACCTGGGCAAGGTTATAAATCATATTCAAACAACGAAATGGATTTTCCGTTAGTCATAAATAATCCTGTTAAAAATCCATTTGTGATCCCTGGTCTCAAAAAAATGCAGATCGACCCCCAGTTAAATCAGGCATATACATTTGAAGCGTTTATAGAAGGCGATTGCAACCGGGTAGCCCGCCGTGCAGGTAAAACTGTTGCTGAAAAGCCCGGAACCACTTCCTTTAATCCACTGGTTATTTATGGAGGTGTTGGTTTAGGTAAAACACATCTTGCCCAGGCCATTGGTAATGAGGTAAAAAGGCTTCATTCCAATAAAGTAGTATTATATGTCAGTTCAGAGAAGTTTATCAACCAGTTTATAGATCATGGCCGTAATGGTGCTATCAATGATTTTATTCATTTTTATCAGTTAATAGATGTTTTGATCATTGATGATGTTCAATTCTTCAATCGTGCCGAAAAATCCCAGGATGCTTTTTTCTCCATCTTCAACCATTTACATCAAAGTGGTAAACAACTGATATTAACCAGTGATAAGCCGCCTAAAGACCTGGAAGGGGTACAGGAAAGATTGTTAAGCCGTTTCCGTTGGGGCTTAAGTGCCGATCTGCAGGTACCTGATTATGATACCAAGATTGAGATATTGGAAAAGAAGATGAAAAATGACGGGCTTGAAATGCCCAGAGAAGTGGTAAAGTATATTGCCTATAATATTAACAGCAATATACGTGAACTGGAAGGTGCATTAATATCATTATTGGCACAATCTTCGCTTAATAAGAGGGAAATTGACCTTGAATTGGCAAAAAAAGTACTTCGAAATTTTGTAAAATCTTCCAGTAAGGAAATTACGATAGATGCCATTCAAAAAATGGTATGTGAGTATTTTGATGTGCCTTATGATAAACTGTTACAAAAAACACGTAAACGTGAAATTGTACAGGCCCGCCAGATAACCATGTTCCTGGCCAAGGCATTTACTAAAAATTCACTTAAAACCATCGGGGAGCATTTTGGCGGAAGAGACCATACTACGGTAATTCACAGTTGCCAGACGGTAAAAGACCTGATGGATACGGACAGCCTTTTTAAAGAAAGTGTTTTGGAACTGCAGCAGAAAGTTCACCTTGCCGCTATGTAATAAAACTCACCTAATACCAAATATTAATAGTAGTCCGGGTTCAACAGGAAATCCGGATTTTTTGTGTAACTATGTCGACTGAATAAATTGTGCAGGTTTTCTGATTTAGTTTTGGGTATTAGCTCTTAGGATTGTATTTTTGCCACCCCTTACAAAATAAGGGCAGGTTACAACAGGAGAGGTGCCTGAGAGGCCGAAAGGAACGGTTTGCTAAATCGTCGTACGGGTTAAACTGTACCGTGGGTTCGAATCCCACCCTCTCCGCATAAGTTCTTATACGTTTTTTACATTTATCGGGTTCTCCCAATAAGCCCATCAGATATTTTAAAGTTCGGGATGTAGCGTAGCCCGGTTATCGCGCCTGGTTTGGGACCAGGAGGTCGCAAGTTCGAATCTTGCCATCCCGACACATGATCAAATTGCCTTCCTCTTAATTGGGAAGGCATTTTTGGTTTCAATATTTATAATTTTTAAAGTTCGGGATGTAGCTTAGCCCGGTTTTATTGCGTCCCGATTGCGATCGGGAAGGTCGTCCCGATAGTAATCGGGACCATCCCGACACATGATCAAATTGCCTTCCTCTTAATTGGGAAGGCATTTTTAGTTTCAATATTTATAATTTTTTAAGTTCGGGATGTAGCGTAGCCCGGTTTTATTGCGTCCCGATTGCGATCGGGAAGGTCGTCCCGATAGTAATCGGGACCATCCCTACAAATCACCCAATGCAAAGCCTTTCATTTTAAATGGAGGGCTTTTTGTATTCAATCCTGCGTTCATTCTAATCCGGTTAATTCGGCTTTTATTCTATTTATTCTACTTAAAATCATTTAAATTTAGGCTTGCACTTTTCTAAAAAAACGTTTCAATAAACTAAATATGAAATATAATCCCATACAGAATTTTATCGGCGGAAAATTTGTCGCAACACAAACCCAAAAAATAATGGATGTAATATCTCCGTTGGATGGGACCTTACTCTCAACTGTTCCCATGTCATCATCAAAAGAATTAGACAATGCAGTTAAAACAGCCAAAGCGGCTTTTCCGGCCTGGAGCAAAACGCCCATTAAAGAAAGGGTTCAGGTTTTCTTTCGATATAAAACTTTGTTGGAAAAACATTTAAAGGAACTGGCTTTATTATGCAGCGAAGAAAATGGTAAAACATATGGTGAGTCTGTGGCTGAAATAGAAAAATCCATTGAACTCACTGAGTTTGCCTGTTCTTTACCACAATTAGTTACCGGCGAAGTACTGGAAGTTAGCCGAGGCGTAGAATGTAGAACAGAGCATGTGGCTTTGGGAGTGGTTGCATCCATCGTGCCATTTAATTTCCCCAGTATGGTACCTAACTGGACATTACCCAATGCCATTGCCCTGGGTAATTGTATGATCATGAAACCTTCGGAAAAAGTTCCGCTGAGTTGCGGAAGACTTGCCGAACTATTAAAAGAAGCCGGGCTGCCTGATGGGGTGTTCAATGTGGTACATGGTGATGTGGAAATTGTAGAAGCGATTTGTGATCACCCGGGTATTGAGGCCGTTTCATTTGTAGGCTCTACCAAAGTAGCGAAGATCGTTTACCAGCGTGCAACATCCAATTATAAAAGATGCCTGGCATTGGGTGGTGCAAAAAATCACCTGGTGGTGTTGCCCGATGCCATACCGGGAATGACGGCACAGAATGTGGCTGCATCTATGAGTGGCTGTGCCGGTCAGCGTTGTATGGCTGCCAGCGCCATGATCGGGGTAGGTAATGTGGATGCCATTATTGATAAAATTTGTGAAGAGGCAAGGAAAATTATCCCTGGTGAAAACCTGGGAGCGGTAATTAATAAAGCATCGCAGGAAAGAATAGAAAAATTTATCGGCGAAGCAGAAAGAGATGGCGCTAAAATTTTAGTGGATGGCCGTAACACCAAAGTAAAAGGCAAAGAGAACGGTACTTATGTTGGTCCAACGGTAATTGATTTTGTAACACCGAAAATGAGTGTTGCTACAGAAGAAATTTTTGGCCCGGTGATCTCCATCATGCGTACCAAAACCGTTGATGAAGCATTGGCTATTGAAAATGCAAACCCTTATGGAAATGCAGCCAGTGTGTTTACACAAAACGGCGCTATGGCCCGTTATATTATTGACCATGCCAGTGCAGGAATGATCGGAGTAAATGTGGGTGTGCCAGTACCAAGAGAACCTTTTTCTTTTGGCGGATGGAATGAAAGTAAGTTCGGTGTAGGGGATATTACCGGAAAAAGTTCAATTGAATTCTGGACGAAGTTGAAGAAGAGTACGATCAAATGGAATGCGGAGGCTGGGGTGAACTGGATGAGTTAGGGCCTCACCCCAACCCCTCTCCGAAGCCCGCCCGGAAGACTCGGTCGGATGGGGAGAGGGAACTGGACGATATAAGCGAAGATTGTTTGGAAAAAAATAAAAAATATTTTATGAATACTGAAACAAAAAGCAGCGATGAATTAAAGTTCACTTCAAATCCCCCCTTGGTGGGTGGTGGGGCTGGGATTGTGCAGGATAATCTCGACTATACCTTATTCTCCTGGAGCAAACAAAAAGGCATTGCACCTATTGCTGTTAAATATGCCAAAGGGGTTTATCTCTATGACTATGATGATAACAGGATCATTGATTTTTCATCGGGGCTGATGAATGTAAATATTGGCCATGGTGATCAACGGATTACCGAGGCAGTCGTTAAGCAAATGCAGGAAGTAAGTTATGTTACACCAAGCTGTGTTACCAAAGTGCGTGGCGAACTGGGAAAAAAACTGTCAGCGATCTGTCCCGGGGATCTCAACAAAGCATTCTTTACTTTATGCGGTGCAACCTCTATTGAAAATGCAATTAAGCTGGCAAGACTTTATACAGGCCGTCATAAAATATTAAGCCGTTACCAGTCTTATCATGGTGCATCTATCGGTGCCATATCGGCAAGTGGCGATCCACGCAGGATTGCGGTAGATGCACAGCAGGCACCAAACTTTGTTCATTTCGATCTTCCTTATTTATATCGCTGGGAATATGGCGAAGAAAACATGCTGAAAGAATCGGTTGCACAATTGGAAAGAATGATCGCTTATGAAGCTCCGGGTAATATTGCAGCCATAATACTGGAAGGTGAATCCGGTTCGTCAGGTTGTTTGCAATATCCAAAGGGTTATTTAAAAGCAGTACGGGATATTTGTAACCATCACGGCATCCTTTTAATTATGGATGAAGTGATGAGTGGATTTGGCCGCACCGGCAAATGGTTCGGTTTTCAAAATCATGATATAGTGCCTGATATGATTTGCATGGCTAAGGGATTAACCTGTGGTTATCTGCCTTTTGGTTGTTTAATGGTGAGTGATAAAATTGCAGCAAAATATGATGATAATGTAATGGCTTTGGGATTAACTTATTCTGCACACCCGGTTAGTTGTGCTGCAGCTTTGGCTACAATAAAAATTTATGAAGATGATGGCCTGATTGAAAATACAGTGGCCATGGGCAATTACATGGAAGAGCAGTTGGAGTTATTAAAACAGAAACATCCTAGCATCGGTGATTTCAGAAACACCGGTTTGTTGGGTTGTATAGAACTTGTGAAGAACAGAATAACCAAACAACCCATGGCGCCATTCAATGCAAAGCCTGATGAAATGGTAGTGATGAATAAAGTGGTAGCAAAATTAAAAGAACTTGGATTATACACTTTTGTAAGATGGAGTTATATTTTTGTTGCCCCGCCACTTTGTGTTACCAAAGAACAGATTGATGAAGGACTGGCGATAATAAGTGAGGCGATACGCATTGCCGATTTGGAGATTGATTGATTTGGAGATTTGGAAATGAAGAATATAACCAGCTTTATACAGCATCACAAAATCGCCACATCACCAAATTGCCAAATCGTTTAATGAACCAAGACTCAAATAAACCTGCTTCTTCTCTTTACAATAAAGACCTTGCCCCTATTCCGCAAAACAAACGTACCTGGGGAACATGGAACTATGCCGCATTATGGATAAGTATGAGCTTGTGTATTCCTACATACATGCTGGCCAGTTCATTAATAGAGGTAGGCATGAACTGGTGGCAATCTATTCTCACTATCTTTATTGGTAATACCGTTGTTTTAATTCCAATGATATTGAACGGACATGCCGGTGCAAAATACGGGATTCCTTTTCCTGTTTTTGCAAGAGCAAGCTTTGGAACAAAGGGTGCAAATATTCCGGCATTGTTAAGAGCTATAGTTGCCTGCGGTTGGTTTGGCATTCAAACATGGATCGGGGGCTTTGCCATTTACCAGATGATGAAACTCTGGATTCCTTCATTAGCAACTTTACCACAAATTTTTCCTGATTCATTTGGTTTGCGAACCGGTCCTGCTATTTGTTTTTTTCTTTTCTGGCTGTTGAATATGTTTGTAGTTTATCTCGGTGTGGAAAGCATCAAAAAATTATTGATTTTTAAAGCGATTTTTTTACCATTGGCCGCACTGGCATTATTATTCTGGGCAATCAATGCAGGCAATGGCCTGGGCCCTATACTGGCGCAGCCTGCAAAATTATCCGGGCCGGCATTCTGGACTTATTTTTTTCCTGCTCTTACGGGAATGGTTGGTTTTTGGGCAACACTCTCATTAAATATTCCTGATTTTACACGCTATGCAAAAAACCAGAAGGCACAGATCAACGGACAAATAATCGGCTTACCACCTTCTATGACTTTATTCGCCTTTATTGGTGTGGTGGTAACTTCGGCAACCTTTATTATTTACGGAGAAACCATCTGGGATCCGGTTGTATTGGCCGGTAAGTTCGAAAATAAATTACTGGTTAGTGTAGCGATGATCGCTGTTGCCATTTCTACCCTGGCAACAAATATCGCTGCAAATATTGTTAGTCCGGCTAATGACTTTTCTAATCTTTCGCCAAAGAAAATAAATTTCAGAACAGGTGGATACATCACAGGCATCATCGGTATTTTAATTTTTCCATGGAAATTAATTGCAGATCCCAATGGATATATTTTTACATGGCTTATTGCTTATTCCAGTTTGCTTGGACCGGTAGGAGGTATTATGATCGCTGATTATTATTTTGTAAGGAAACAACAATTAAATGTTGATGAACTATACCAACATAAAGGGCAATATGGTTTCTGCAATGGGTTCCATACAGGAGCTATAATTGCATTGCTGGTTGGAATTGTCCCCAATATTCCCGGATTTTTGTTACAGATAAAACTGATCTCATCAACAGCATTTCCTGAATGGGTCTCAAACCTTTATCATTATGCCTGGTTTGTAGGTTTTTTTGTAAGCGGAATTGTATATATATGGCTGATGAGGAATTATAAAACAGGAAGTGTAAATTTGGATAACAAAGAAAACAGCTGATTATGTCCTTACTCATAAAAAATGCCCACATCGTTAGCGCTGCTGATAACTATACCGGTGATATTTATATCCAGGGTGAAGGTATTGCCGCTGTTGGAATGAACCTAGATGTTAAAGCTGACCGGGAAATTGACGCAACAGGATTGATCGCCTTTCCAGGATGTATTGACCCTCACGTTCACCTGGAAATGCCTTTTATGGGAACTTTCTCCAGTGATAATTATGAAACAGGTACCCGTGCGGCATTATATGGCGGTACAACTACAGTTATAGATTTTATCTTACAAAAGCAGGGGCATTCATTATATGATGCTTACAAAGAATGGAGTGGCAGAGCAAATGGTAATGCAGTAGGCGATTACAGTTTTCACATGGCAGTTACCGATTTTAATGAAAATACCTGTACAGAAATTGTTGACCTGGTTGAAAAAGAAGGCATCACTTCTTTCAAAATATTTATGGCTTATAAAGGGGCATTAATGATCGATGATAAGCAGATGTTGGGCTTGATGACTGAAGTGAAAAAAAGAGGAGGCATGGTTACTGTGCATGCCACCAATGGAGACTTGATCGATTTTTTAATTGCAAAAAATAAAGCTGAAGGAAACCTTGCACCCGTCTATCATTATTTATCACAACCCGAAATTACTGAAGCAGAAGCATCTGAACGTTTTGCTTCTATTGCAGGTTATACAGGTTGCCCCGGTTACATTGTACATATGACCTGCGAAGGGGCATTGAATGCGGTGCGTAATAACAACCGGGAGAATCAAAAAGTATTTGCCGAAACATGTATCCAGTATTTATTACTGGATGCTTCTTTGTATGAAAAGAATTTTGATGGGGCAAAGTGGGTGATGAGCCCGCCGCTGAGAGAGAAGAAAGACCAGGAAGCATTATGGGCGGGCATTAACCAGGGATTGATACAGGTGGTGGCTACAGATCATTGTCCGTTTAAGTGGGAACAAAAATTAATGGGTAAGGATGATTTTTCAAAAATACCAAACGGACATCCGGCTATTGAACACCGGGTTGAATTATTGTACAGCGAAGGTGTACGAAAAGGAAGAATTACAGCTAACAAATTTGTGGAACTATTATCAACAAACCCGGCGAAAATATTTGGTATGTTTCCCCGTAAGGGTTGCATTGCACCGGGTTCAGATGCCGATATTGTTTTGTTCGATCCCAATAAGGAACATACCATCAGTGTAAAGACACATCATATGAATACCGATTATTCTGCTTATGAAGGATGGGAACTTACCGGTAAATGTAAAACTGTTTTATTAAGAGGGCAGGTTGTTATTGATGGGGGAAAATGTTTGGTGGAAAAAGGAAATGGGAAGTATATTAAGCGGAATAAAGTTTCTCAATTAATTTAGAATTATGAATTTTGAATTATGAATGAAAACAAAGACAATATCATTGTTAAGAAATCATATTCATTTGCTCTGGAGGTTATTAAAATTTATAAATTTTTGATCAATGAAAAGAAAGAGTATGTTCTTTCAAAACAAATGTTGAGAAGTGGGACTTCGATAGGTGCAAATATTCATGAAGCGACTGCTGGGGAATCAAAAAAAGATTTTATCCATAAATTAGGAATAGGAGTTAAAGAAGCAAGGGAAACAAGTTACTGGCTCAATCTTTTAAAAGATAGTGATTATGTAAATGATGAACAATTTAAAAACCTGAATAGCAATTGCGATGAGGGTATTAGAATTTTAAACAGTATTATTCTAACAACAAAAGAAAGATATTTTAAGTCAGAGTAAACATATTCATAATTCATAACTCAAAATTCATAATTTAAATAACATGCCAAGAATTATTAAATCAGGATTAATTCAAATGTCGCTTCCAAAAACAGAAGGCGAAGGAACAATCCCGGAAATTGTAAATGCCATGGTGCAAAAACATATTCCCTTGATAGAAGAAGCTGGAAAAAAAGGCGTGCAGATACTGTGCCTGCAGGAAATTTTTAATACGCCTTATTTCTGCCCGGGGCAGGATAAAAAATGGTACGAAAGTGCAGAATCAGTTCCGGGTCCTACAACCGAACTGATGGCAACCTATGCCAAGAAATACAATATGGTGATAATTGTTCCCATTTATGAAAAAGAACAGGCCGGTGTTTTATATAATACTGCCGCTGTTATTGATGCCGACGGAACTTATTTAGGCAAGTACAGGAAAAACCATATTCCGCATACCAGTGGTTTCTGGGAAAAATTTTTCTTTAAGCCCGGAAACCTTGGCTATCCTGTATTTCAGACAAGGTATGCCAAAGTTGGTGTGTATATTTGTTATGATCGTCATTTTCCTGATGGTGCCAGATGTTTGGGATTGAATGGTGCAGAGATCGTTTACAATCCTTCAGCAACTGTTGCCGGTTTATCTCAATATTTATGGAAACTGGAACAACCTGCACATGCTGCAGCCAATGGATATTTTATGGGTTGCATCAACCGGGTTGGTGAAGAAAAACCATGGAACCTGGGTAAATTTTATGGCAGCAGTTATTTTGTTGATCCACGGGGACAGATCTTTGCGCAGGCGAGTGAAGACAAAGATGAATTGCTCATTGCTGAATTTGACCTGGATATGATTGAGGAAGTAAGAAGTGTATGGCAGTTTTTTAGAGACCGGAGGCCGGAGACCTATGGAAAGCTGGTGGAATTATAAAGCCCCCTCTATCTCCCCCCCGTGGGGGAGGAAATTACGAAGATCGAAGCGTAGAACGGTTTATATTACAAAGAAAGAATGATTTGATAAACTGCCAAATTCGAGTTTCCTCTCCCCGTCCGACCGGGTCATCAGGGCGGGCTTTGGAGAGGGGTTGGGGTGAGGCTGTAAAAATATTTTATGTCCATTTTAAACAACAAATTATCTCAAAAGCAATACGTTGAAAATTTCAGCGATATACATCCGCCTTTTGAAACTAAGGATGCAGCACTGGTTGAAGCCAATCGTTGTTTGTTTTGTTTTGATGCTCCCTGCATGAAAAGTTGTCCTACCGGAATTGATGTACCCAAATTCATAAAACAGATCGCTACAGAAAATATCAAAGGTTCGGCGCATACCATTTTTACAAGTAATATCATGGGAGCAGGCTGCAGTAAAGTTTGCCCCGTAGAAAAATTATGTGAAGGTGCATGTGTTTATAATTTGATGAAAGAAGAAGCTATTTCTATTGCCAGGTTACAGCGTTACTCTACAGAAAGCGCAATGGATAAAAACTGGCAGCTTTTCAAACGTAAAACATCAACAGGAAAAAAAATAGCCATTGTTGGTGCAGGCCCTGCAGGCTTGAGTTGTGCCCATGTTTTATCAAGAGAGGGAATAGATGTAACCATCTTTGAAAAAGAAAACAAAGCAGGAGGTTTGATGACATATGGCATTGCTGCTTACAAGGTAACTCCGGAGTTTTGCGAAGATGAAGTGAATTATATTTTAGGTATTGGTGGTATTGAAATTAAGTATAACCAGGAACTCGGGAAAAACATTTCTTTGGCTGAATTGAAAAGAAACTTTGATGCTGTTTACCTCGGAATTGGCGTGGGTGTGGCAAGGAAGCTGGATATTCCCGGTGAGAAACTGGAAGGTGTGGTGGATGCCATTCAATTTATCTATGATATCAGGGCCAATGGTTACCCAACAGTCCCGGTGGGAGATAAGGTGGTTGTGGTAGGTATGGGTATGACCGCAATTGACGCAGCTACTCAGGCCAAAAGATTAGGTGCTAAGGAAGTGACATTGGTATATAGAAGAACAGAAGCTGAAAAACCCTGTACCGACGTTGAACTGGATATTGCCAAACTGGATGGATGTGAAATTATCTGGCTGGCAGCACCAAAAAAGATAAAAGGAACCAATGGAAAAGTAAAACAACTTGTTTGCAGTGTAATGAAATTAGGTGAACCGGATGCTTCGGGCCGTCGGACTCCCGTGGATACAGGCGAAACATTTACATTAAATGTTGATATGGTGATCAAAGCAGCAGGACAGGTCCCTTTTGAAAAAATAGTAAAAAAATACAAGCTGGAAAATAAGAACGGGAAATTGATCATTGATAAGCATTGTGCTACTAATATCAAAGGCGTATTTGCAGGAGGTGATGCTGTGAATGGTGGTAAAGAAGTGGTGGATGCTGTGCAGGCAGGGAAGGACGGAGCTGCAGCGATAATTAAATATTTATTTTAAATTTTGAATTATAAATTTTAAATGAAAACGGAGAATAAGATATTAGAAATGTCTTTCGATTTTTCATTGCAGATAATTAGTTTGTATAAAAAATTAATTGATAATAAAGAATATATTCTGTCTAAACAATTATTAAGAAGTGCTACAAGTGTTGGTGCGAATGTTGAAGAAGCAATAGCTGCTCAATCAAAAAAGGACTTTATTTCAAAAATGTCTATTGCTTCTAAAGAAGCCAGGGAAACAAGGTATTGGCTTCGGCTTTTAGATAAAAGTAGGTTGGTAGATATTGATTATTCATCTTATTTAGATAGTGCTGAACACATAATTAATATTCTAACAAAAATTGTAAAGACCAGCTCGGAAACAGTGACTCAATAATTCAACATTTAAAATTCAAAATTTAAAATAATGGCTTCTCTTGAATCAAACTTCCTTGGCATAAGATCACCCAATCCATTTTGGCTGGCGAGTGCTCCACCTACAGATAAAAAAATAAATGTATTGCGTGCATTTGAAGCAGGCTGGGGAGGTGTTGTTTGGAAAACTTTGGGCAGCCAGGTAAAAAATGTTTCCTCACGATACTCGGCAGTTAATTTTGGCGGACGTAAAATGATGGGCTTTAATAATATAGAACTCATCAGCGACCGTCCGCTTCATTTGAACCTTAAAGAAATTGAAGAATGCCTTAAACTTTTCCCTGACAGGGCGATGATCGTTTCATTGATGGCAGATAATGATAAAAAGAGCTGGCATGAACTGATAAAAAAAGTAGAAGATACCGGTGCACATGGACTGGAACTGAATTTTGGTTGTCCGCATGGCATGACGGAAAGAGGTATGGGTGCAGCTGTTGGGCAGGATCCGGAAATTGCAAGAATGGTGGTGGAGTGGGTGATGGAAGCCGCTCATATTCCGGTGATAACAAAACTTACACCCAATGTGCATTCGCCGGTACCAACAGGGAGAGCCTGTGTAGAAGCGGGTACCAATGCCTTGTCTTTAATAAATACTATTCAATCAGTAACCGGAATTGACCTGGATACATTGGTTCCCAATCCATATGTGGCCGGTAAGTCGGTGTTTGGTGGTTATTGCGGCCCTGCAGTAAAACCCATTGCATTAAAAATGTTAACCACCATTGCACAGGATGCAACTACTTCAAAAGTTCCTGTATCGGGTATTGGTGGTGTAAGTACATGGAGAGATGCAGTTGAGTTTATGTTATTAGGTGCAAGTAATGTACAGGTTTGTACAGCAGCCATGAATCATGGATTCAGAATTATTGAAGACATGTGCGAAGGAATGAATAACTGGATGGATGAAAAAGGATTTAAAACCCTGGATGATTTTATTGGTAAGTCCGTTGAAAAAATTACGCATTGGGAAGACCTCGATATCAATTATCATCACATCGCCAAAATAAGCCAGGATAAATGTATTCACTGCGGCCTTTGCTATATCGCCTGTGAAGATGCATCACATCAATCCATTAACCTGGAATACGGCAGGCCTTACAACAATTATACCATTAAGGAAGAAGAATGTGTAGGCTGTAATTTATGTCAGCTTGTTTGCCCGGTTAATGATTGTATAACCATGGAAGTGCATCGTGTGGCTCCTGAATATTTAAACTGGAAAGAATTTCAGAAAAGAGGGTTGCCGTTGAATGATCATTAATTTTCGGATTAGGAGTGATTATTTCTGTTCTAAATGTCGAAACAGATTACTGTATTGAATCGTAGATGGATTTGTTCATCTTACAATAATAAAATAATATCTTTGGTTAAACAGGTCAGTTATTGGTATTGCCGGCAGAAACTAAAACCACGTATATATGAGCAGAAAATTTCGACTGCTTCTGATTATTTTCATATCTTTTTTTCAAAGATCTTTTTCTCAAACTGATATTGATGGTTTGATGATGCAAAAAAATTTTTTCTGCGTTGGACCAACTGCCGGTTACAGCAGCTGGAAAAATTATTGGGAAGGAACATTAAAAAGAGAAAATCTCAACATGGGTAAGGTATCCACTACCAACTTTACACTCATGGGTAATTATGGTATTAATAACAGGCTTAATGTGCTTTTTGGTTTGCCTTATATAAAAACAAAGGCAAGCGCAGGGCAAATGGCTGGCCAAAAAGGTTTTCAGGATCTATCGCTTTGGTTAAAATGGGTAGGTTATCAAAAGCATATTGCCCATGGCGATCTGCAGGCGATTCTTATTGGAGGTTATTCTACACCAGTTACTGATTACTCACCGGATATTTTACCATTGTCTATCGGGTTGCACAACAGGGCAGCAACTATCCGCATTATGGCTGATTACCAACGGGGACACTGGTTTGGAACATTCTCCTTGTCTTATGTAGCACGCAATAATGTTAAACTGGATCGCTACACTTATTACACTACAGAAATGCATTACAGTAATGAAGTTAAAATGCCCGATGCTTCTGAATGGAATTTACGGGTGGGATACCGAAGTGAAACGATCATTGCAGAACTTATCCTGGATAAATGGACAACGCTGGGTGGTTTCGATATTCCACGTAATGGTTCACCATTTGTAAGTAATAATATGGATGCCACAAGGGTCGGCCTCAATGTAAAATATGAAACGCCTTTGAACGGTCTCTCAGTCATTGCCAATGGCAGTATTACTGTTGCCGGAAGGAATGTAGGACAGGCTACCGGCTTTAATGCAGGAATATTTTACATTTTTGATCTCAGCAAAAAAAAGAAAAAAGAAGAAAATGGAGACAGTAAACCTGAAAATAAATAATATGAAAAAAATAATTTTACTCATAAAAATATCAGGTCTCATTGGGGGTTCGCTCATGTTTAACTCCTGTTCGAAAAGTATTACAGAAATGAACATGCAATACCCGATGATCAATCCCACAAAGCCGGATGCCAATGCAGGAACCTGGAAACCGATCCTGTTAACTGCTGCCAATGAGTTTGCCTGTCCCGTGCCGATTGCCACCACATCGCCTGATTATATCATCCAGCTTAATGAAATAAAAAGTTATCAGAACGAAATAACAAATGATGAAAGGAAACTGGTTGAATACTGGGGTGCCGGTGCCGTCCTGCGCTGGAATGAGATCATGCGGGAACTGGTGGCATTGCATAACCTGCCGCCTTACCAGAATCCGGATGGAACTTATCCTGTGCCAAGTGCAAATAATCCCCTGGCCTATCCAACTTTTCCATTTGCCAATCCACCATATGCTGCAAGGGCTTATGCTTATTTAAGTGCTACGCAATATGATGCATGTATCGCTGCTTATTTTTACAAACAGCAATATAACCGATCTGCTCCTTTTAATGTAGATCCTGCTGTTCAAACATTGTTGCCAAAGTCAACATTACCTTCTTACCCAAGCGAAGATGCAACGGTGCTGGGCGCAAGTGTTGAAATATTAAAACTCTTATTCCCGGGTGATCAGGATTTTATTAACCAGCGTGCAGAAGAACACAGAAGAGCCAGGTTGATAAGCGGTGCTAATGTGCGCAGCGATCTGGATGCAGGTGAAGCATTGGGAAAACTGGTAGCTGCAAAGTTCATTACCCGTGCAAGAGGAGACAGGGCGGGAGCAGCTGTTGGGAATTCAACACTTTGGGCAAAACTTAAAACAGATTGTATCGCAAGGGGTGAAGTGCCATGGATAAGCCAGGAAAATCCTGAACGTCCGCCCATGTTACCTGCTTTTGGCGCAGTAAAAACATTTTTGTTCGATTCATTAACGATGGTGACCAGTATAAGACCTCCGGCACCACCATCAACCGGCTCCCAACAGTTTAAAAATGAAACAGAGGAAGTATACCAGATATCAAAAGACCTTACAAGAGAGCAGTTACGCATTGCTATTTTCTGGGCAGATGGTTTAAGGACTTATACACCACCAGGTCACTGGAATTATATTGCAGCCAATGATTTTGCAACACAGAGTTTCAGTGAGGCAAGGTGGGCACGCAATATGGCCTTACTGAATATGTCGATGATGGACGGGGCTGTAGTTTGTTGGGATGCAAAAAATTTCTATTTTAATCCAAGGCCGTCGCAACTGGACAGTCGTATAAAAACACCAATTGGGCTTCCTAATTTTCCATCTTATATTTCGGGGCATAGTACTTTTAGCGGTGCGGCTGCATCAGTATTGGGTTATATCATTCCTTCCAAGGCTCAGCAATATCTTTACATGGCAAGTGAAGCTTCTGTATCACGTATGTATGGCGCCATACATTACCGGAGCGATTGCGAAGTAGGTGTAACTATCGGTAAAAAAGTGGGCAGTTATGCTGTTGCAAGAGGGCATATTGATGGCGCTGAATAAATAAATAACAGTAATGATCTGTTTGCAGATGTACATAATTTTGTGCAGAACAGGTGCTGAAACATTACCTTAAAAATTTGGAAGACAGGTATAATGAAATATATCTTTATTGTTCAATTGAGCGGTTAATGTACTTTAAAAATGGAGACCAATTGAACGGAAGCATCGGGTTAGTAAGAATACAAAATGAGAAATCAGAAAGTAAGAATCGACCTGATGCTTTTTTATGCCCTCTGTTTTTTAAACTACTCCCGCCAGTTCAAGGCTCCGCTTACTTATCTTTTTGTATTCCACCGTTTCGATAATAGCATCCGGACAAAGTATTAATGAAACTCCTTCCTGTTTCCACCAATCCGCTGTGTATAATTTTTCCGCATGAATTACAGCTATAAGCCAGCTGTGTTTGAATTCATTGTGCCATTCTTCAATCCATTCAAACTCATCTTTGTTTACTTTGTTCAGATCATCCGTGCTGATAAAAACTTTTAAATAATAATCATTACTGAGTGCGGTATCTATTTGATGATAGATCTTTTTATATCCGTATTTATAATTATAACCAAGTGCCGATATATCACTTAACACCGCAGAAGCAGTTGGGAAAGCCCCGGCACCCCTGCCTTTGAAAAAATGTTCATCGGCAAATGTGCTTTCGGTAGTAAGCGCATTAAACTCATTTTGAACATGGTACAGGTTGTCAGTTTGAGTTACAAACTGCGGCAAAACAAAAGCAGCGAGCCTGCCATTTTTTAATTTCTTTGCAGTGGCAACCAATTTAATGGTTTGCTTTTTTTCTTTCGCTAAGATGGCATCCGGCAAAGAGATATTTTCAATACCATTAAAAATAAAGCCGCTTGGTTTTGTAATTACACCAAAGGAATGTGCCAGTAAAATACTCAGTTTGTTTGCTGCATCAAATCCGCCAATATCCAGTTTGGGATCGCTTTCGGCAAAACCCAGCTGCTGCGCTAATGATAAAGCTTCTTTAAATTCCAGTTGTTCTTCCAGGATTTTGGTGAGGATAAAATTGGTGGAACCGTTTATTATTCCCCGGATTGATTTTAAAAGATCATTGTCGTAATATTCTTCCAGGTTACGAACAATGGGCATACTGGCACAGCAGGCAGCTTCATATAAAAGTGCTGTCTTGTTTTCCTGCTGCAGTTGTAACAGCTCTTCAAAATGTCCGGCGATCATTTTTTTATTGGCACTAACCACCGCCTTACCATTTTGTAAAGCTGTTCTTACAATGTCAAAGGCAGCATCTGCGTCATCAATCAGTTCAACTACTACATTAATGTTTTTATCGTCGAGGATAGCCGAGGCATCTGTTGTAAAATTTTCAGCAGCAATGCTTCTTTTCTTATCCGCATTTTTTATTACTATTTTTTTAATGGTTGCCTGTAAGGTAGGTGTGCTGTTCAATACATCATATAAGCCTTTGCCTACAACACCAAAGCCAAAGAGACCGATATTGAGTCGTTTGTTTGTCATATTTTATTTTCACGCAAAGCCGCAAAGGTGCAGAGGCGCTATTTTTTGGTTGATGAAATTATTGATTCTGTACAAGAGTGCCCCGATAGTTATCGGGGCCACCGAAGTTTAGTTATGCACTGATGCTTGGCTCAAAATTTGCCTTTTCAATTTTTAATTTTGAAAATGCCTGTTCCAGGTCAGCTATTAAATCTTCCACATCTTCCAGTCCCACACTTAGGCGTATCAGGCTATCGGCAACACCTGCAGCCTTTCGTTTATCAGCAGGAATACTTTTGTGTGTCATCTGAGCCGGGTGGCAAAGCAAACTTTTTACACCACCCAGACTTTCAGCCAGTTTAAAATATTTGGTGCTGCAGACAAATGCAGTTGCAGCTTCTGCAGTATCATTTTTTAATGTAAAGGAAACAATACCGCTAAAACCTTTGCTTTGTTTTTTTGCAATATTATGATTGAGATGCGTTTTTAAACCGGGATAAAAAACTTTATCAACAGCAGCCTTTGTTTCTAAATATTCCGCAACGGCCTGTGCATTGCGGCAATGCTGTTGCACACGTAAGTGCAGGGTTTCTATACCACGTATCAATAACCAGCTATCGAATGGTGCCAGGATTGCGCCACTGGCATTTTGAATAAATTTTATTTTCTCACCCAGGGCTGCTTCTTTGGTAACAACCAGTCCGGCAATCAGGTCACTGTGCCCGCCCAGGTATTTTGTAGCGCTGTGTACTACAATATCAGCTCCCAGCGTGAGAGGCTGTTGTAAGGCAGGCGATGCAAAAGTATTATCCACGCAAAGTAAGCAGGCATTGGCTTTGGCGATCTTTGCAATGGCTTTTATATCGCTCACTTTTAAAGTGGGATTGGTTGGTGTTTCCAGCCAGATCAATTTTGTATTGTGTGTTATGGCATTAAAAACATTGGCTGCATCTGTTGTATCCACATAGTTTACCGTGATGCCAAACTTTTCGTAAATATGGGTGAAGAGACGGAAAGCCCCGCCATAAATATCATCCACAGCTAAAATTTCATCACCCTTTTTCAGCAATTTAATCACAGCATCAATGGCGGCAAGCCCGCTGCCAAAGGCTATGCCAACAGCTCCTTTTTCAAGTTGTGCAATAATTGTTTCTAATGTTCCTCTTGTTGGATTATTACTTCGGGCATAATCATAACCTTTGTTTACACCGGGTGCATCCTGCACATAAGTACTGGTTTGGTAAATGGGTACACTGATAGCACCGGTTAATGGATCTACGGGAATGCTGTGGATCAGTTCTGTTGCGTTGCTCATGATAAGATTTTTTTGGTTATAAATTTTCTTATCAAGAGAGGAGAAAGTATTACCGGATGTGATTTAATTTGTAAAGTCCTATAAGGTTTTTAAAACCTTATAGGACTGAAATTAAAAAAGCTCATCCGGTAAATCAGATGAGCTTTAAATATGTTGAAGTATTTTTTTAAGCTTTGGATCTGACTTATCTGTCCAGTTTTAAACTGGTTGGAATTGGCACCTTTTCCCGAAAAAATCCGGGATAGGTTGTCAAGGTTTCATCGGGCCATAACCCTCTACCTTTCTTGATAAGTGATATTAAAGAACTGGTGCAAAGATATTGGTGAAGGATTCAAACTACCAAATAAAAAATTGAAAATATTTTTTCAGGTTATACAAAAGCCTTTACTGTAAGGAGTTTTAGACGAAAAATTATTTTATATTTTTCCGCATCCATTCCTCCTGAGAACCGGCAGATTGCTCAATGGTAACCTGTTGGGCAATTTTTTCCTGGCCTTTTATGATGGATTTGGAGACCATGCTGTGTTCAATCACTTCATCTTCTTTCATGCCCATCATTTTCATTAACGGTATCAGTTTTTCGCTGCCAAAATGTTTAAACAAGGGTTCATCCATAGCGCTGTAAACAGGTATATTTTTATAAGCCCAGTTTTTAATTAATTCTGATTCCTTTATATGCAGGGGAAAATGTTCAACAAATACCGGTGTTCTATTTTCAAGTTTTGCGCCATGCAGGAAATGGGTTTCGGTGATCAGGTTTTCATTCAAGCCCTGTTGCCCGAAAAACGCTTTAAACGTAAGCGCAGTATCAGCAAACCAACAGATGAATAAAGTATTTGGCTCTTTCTTTGCCAATTCAGCACAGGCATTCATTTTGGCAGTGGTGGTTATATAGGCCCTGTCAACAAAAACATGATTCTCTGCAGCTTCCTCTTTCTTCCCGAATAAATTAAACAGCATAAGTGAAATTGAAGGGCAAATTTACAACACAAAGTTACCCTCTGCAAATCAACATTTATTTTGTTTGTATCTTTAGCGCAAGTACGAACACATGGCGAAAATAAAAAAAGCTTCTTCTGAAGATTTAATTGACAAGGATTTTATAGAGGTATTTGGCGCAAGGGAGCACAACCTTAAGAATATTGATATTAAGATACCAAAGAATAAACTGGTGGTATTTACAGGAGTAAGTGGCAGTGGTAAGTCTTCACTGGCATTTGACACCATTTACAATGAAGGGCAACGCCGCTATATGGAAAGCTTCAGTGCTTATGCCCGTCAATTTGTTGGAGATATGGAACGGCCGGATGTTGATAAGATCACAGGCTTGTCTCCCGTAATTTCTATCGAACAAAAAACAACCAACAAAAATCCCCGTAGTACAGTAGGAACCGTAACCGAGATCTATGATTTTCTGCGTTTGCTGTATGCCAGGGTAGGAGAAGCATACAGCTACCATACAGGGAAAAAGATGGTAAAATTCAGTGAAGAAGAAATTGTAATGAACATCTTTGAAAAGTTTGAGGATAAAAAAATAAATCTATTGGCTCCATTGGTTAGAGGAAGAAAAGGGCATTACCGGGAATTGTTTGAAGACATTCGTAAGAAGGGTTATTTAAAAGTAAGGGTGGATGGTTATGTGATGGATCTTAAACCCCGGATGCAGATCGACCGGTATAAAATTCATGACATAGAAGTGGTTGTGGATAGATTATCAGTTACAGATGATATGCGGGTGAGGTTGAGCCAGAGTGTTCAAAGATCATTGCAGTTGGGAAAAGACCTGATGTTTATTGCTTTCGAAAAAGAAGACTCTTTAAAAACTAAAAGATCTTCCAAAGTCTCCCCCTTGGGGGGAGATTTAGAGGAGGCCGTTGTTCAATACAGTAAACAACTGATGTGTGAAGATACGGGCATCAGTTATGAAGAACCCTCACCTAATGCATTTTCATTTAACAGTCCTTATGGTGCATGTGCTGCCTGCAGGGGATTGGGGAATGTATATACCATTGATATGGACGAGGTGCTGCCTGATAAAACTAAAAGTGTAAAGGCAGGTGCCATAGTACCTTTAGGCGAAGAAAGGGATGCCAGTGTTTTTCAACAGGTGGTTTTTTTTGCCAAAAAGCATAAAATTAATTTAGATAAACCCATCCGGGATCTGCCCGTAACACAACTTGAGCTGCTTTTATATGGCGATCAGCAAATTAACCCTGCATTAGAAATGAATCTGGAAGATGAAACGGTTCCACATGATTATACTGGCAGTTATGAAGGGATAATTCCGATGCTGAAACGGTGGTTTACGTCTCCACAGAGCAATGAAGCATTACGTGCCTGGGTTGAAAAATATATGCAACTTGCCCAATGCACTTCCTGTAATGGAACCCGTTTAAAAAAAGAAAGCCTTTGGTTTAAATTAGATAACAGAAATATTGCTGAACTGAGTGCCCTGAATTTAGATAACCTGGCCGCCTGGTTTGATGGTATTGAGTTGCGGCTGGATATTAAACAAAATGCAATAGCAAAGGATGTATTGAAAGAAATAAGAGACCGGTTACAATTTCTGCTGGATGTAGGATTGACGTATCTTTCACTTAACCGTCCCTCTAAAAGCCTTAGTGGCGGGGAATCGCAGCGTATCCGGTTGGCAACGCAGATCGGTTCTCAATTACAGGGCATCACCTATATCTTAGATGAACCCAGTATAGGATTACATCAGCGGGATAACCAACGGCTGATAGGTGCACTGCAAAATTTACGGGATATTGGAAATAGTGTGCTCGTGGTTGAACACGATAAGGATATTATGCTGGCTGCAGATTACCTGGTTGATATAGGGCCAAAAGCCGGCAAACATGGCGGTGAAATTGTTGCTATGGGTACTCCCAAAACCATATTGGAATCAAAATCAGAAACAGCACAATACCTGTTGGGTACAAAAAGAATTGCAATACCAAAAGAACGTAGGAAGGGTAATGGAAAATGTATAGAACTGAAAGGGGTAAAGGGAAATAATTTAAAAGAGATCAGTGTGAAATTTCCGTTGGGCAAATTAATATTAATTACCGGGGTTAGCGGAAGCGGTAAATCAACTTTAATAAATGAAACCCTGTATCCTTTACTGAGCAAGTTCTGTTATAATTCCAAAGCCAATCCGCTGGAGTATAAAACTGTAAAAGGGCTTGAACAGGTTGATAAAGTTATAGAAATTGACCAAAGTCCGATAGGAAGAACACCGCGGAGTAACCCGGCAACGTATTGCGGTTTCTTTACGGATATCAGAACTTTATTTGCTGCCGTTCCAGAAGCAAAAATAAGAGGTTATGCGGCTGGTCGTTTTTCCTTTAATGTAAAAAGCGGCAGGTGTGATGTTTGTGAAGGGGGTGGCATGAGGGTTATTGAAATGAATTTTTTACCGGATGTGTATGTGCACTGCGAAAAATGCAATGGCAGGCGTTACAACAGGGAAACACTGGAGATCAGGTACAAAGGAAAATCCATCAGCGATGTACTTGATATGACGGTTGATGAGGCCGTTGAATTTTTTCAGGCAGTACCTTATATTTACCGAAAAATTAAAGTATTGTATGATGTTGGACTGGGATATATTACCCTTGGGCAAAGCGCTGTAACGCTCAGTGGGGGTGAAGCACAGAGGGTAAAGCTTTCAACAGAACTGGGAAAAAAAGATACGGGTAAAACATTTTATATTCTTGATGAGCCTACTACAGGGCTCCACTTCCAGGATATTCAGCATTTGTTGGAAGTACTGAATAAACTGGTGGACAGGGGTAATACCGTATTAGTGATTGAACATAATATGGATGTGATAAAAGTGGCGGATCATATCATTGATATTGGCCCTGAAGGGGGTGATGGGGGCGGGTATGTTTTATTTGAGGGCATACCGGAAGACCTGGTAAAAGTAAAAGAAAGTTTTACAGGTAAATTTTTACAGGGAGAGTTAAACTAAAAGACCCATGTTTTTTAAACATGGATCTTTTTAGTTTTAAAAGTGTAAAGATGTCAACGAAATCTTTAAGATTGTGGTTTCAGGGGTAATCTTTGAATATTAAAATATCCATAGGCTCCTCGGGGGTAAACTTCAATTGTATCATTTACACTTATAACGTATTTACCGGTAACCCTATTTAATTAATTGTATTACCAGTAACAGGCATGTTGTAAAAATCACAACTGCCTTATAAGTTTTTGGGTTAAGTTGAAAATTGCTCATACTATTTATTTTTTATATTAATATACCGATGGGCATCTTGTTTGTTTTATAGCACTGCGTGCAAAAGAACTTTCATAGATCGGTCCTAAACGGAATCCAACCTTTAATACAATTGTAAAATAAGTATCACCATCTTTTGTATCACCTCTTTGTGTACCGGCAGGGTATCTCGTCATACCGGGATAAATAATGCCGATGGCTTTATCCGATAATTTGTACGCCAGTGTAGCCTCCTGGGATGATAAATATTTAGTATAATTTACGGGATCAATATATTTTTTACTTACATCATCAATATAGTCTGTAAATGTTTTTCTGTAAAGCATTTCCATACTTACATTGATCCTGTCTGATGCATAATATTTGATACCGCCTCCAAATGGAATATTTAATTGCGTTAATTTATAGGGTTTGCTGTATGGATATTCAGGCATTCCCTGTCCTTCCAGGCGTAATGGCTGCAAATAATACCAGCTTTTATTTCCCGATGCATCTGTAAGTGATCCCTGGGGATTGAAATGAAACATACCAATTCCTCCCATAACATAAGGCCTTAGCCGGGGTTCATATTCTGAATTACGTTTAAAAAGCATGGTTGGAAAAATCTCTAAGGCAACATATCCTTCCAGGATGGTCGTTTTAAAATCAAGGTTTCGTTGTTTACGCCATAGTTCATTAATGCCGGTTGTATTTATGATATCATCACTGCCTTCAAGATAAGTAGCATCCACAGCAACTCTTAATCCTATCCAGTTTTTCGGGTACATGGTTATAAAGGCTCCTTTCATCAATTTTGTAAACTCCATATTCATGTCCTTTAAATTATTGGTTCCTTTACCCGAATTACCACCCAGGTCACCCAAAAAGAAACTGGGGCCAAAGTTGAAGCCAACTTCCCATTTTACTTTTTCACCAAAAAGAAATGCCTGTGAATATGATTTAGAGAGAATTGTAAAGCAGATCAGAAGAAGAAGTAGATGACGCTTTCCCACAAACTTGTGTAGACATGGTTTCATCAGAAAACAGATTTAGTCTTTCGATAGATAAATGGATATTTTGCCGGGTTAAAGATTATTGCCCGCGTGTTTATAAGCAGGATAATATCAAAAACCACTGTTTTAAAACGATAAATCAACCCTGTTATTGCCCCTGCCCGGAAATTATTTGATTAAGGTCATTTCAATATGCGGGAGGCCGTCTTCCAGGTATTCATTGCTGCTTATAAAAAAGCCCAGCGATTCGTAGAATTTTGTAAGGTAAACCTGGGCGCTAATCTTTATTTCTGAACAGTTAAACTGATTGAAAACCCTGTGGATACTCTCTTGCATCATCCATCTGCCGGCCCCTGTTTTCCGGTATTTTGAACAAGTAACAACACGTCCAATACTTGCCTGCCCAAACGAAATACCCGGGGGAATGATACGGGTATAACCCACTAAGTTGACTCCATCCCAAACAGTAAGGTGATAGGACTGCTGGTACTTGTCATCGGCATCCTGGTATATGCAATTTTGCTCTACCACAAATACCTCATTTCTTAACCGCAGGATGGCATAGAGTTCAGCTGCTGTCAGTTCATCAAATTTTTTAAATACCGGGGTCAATTGCATATTAAACCTATTATTTCAGATAAGGCAGAATATCATTTAAACTGACTGCTTTATGCTGATCGTCAATTTCTATTACAATACAGTAACCATCAGCTCCACCTGCCATTTTTAAAGCATTCACCAGTTTTTGCTGGTCACTTTCAAGTCTTTTACCGTCAACAGCGTTCCATATTTCTTTTGTACATAAACAGCCTTCGGTTGGTGTTTGAGGATAATATGGCTGGCCTTTATAATACTCAGGATTAACGGTAGTGCCGTGTGCTATTATTTCTGTTCGACCCGCTTTACTGGCATAAAAAGTTTCATAAAGCGGCATATATTCCTTTAAATGTTCCGGTATCAGTTTTTTGTATAGCTCCTCTGTCCAGACAGAATCTTCAATTGCAGGGTTATTTAAAAAATACCGGGGGCTGGTTTCGTAAGGCATCATCAACTGAATATTACTGGTAGGCCCGATAGCCATGCTTTTACTAACATCAAAACCATTCATACGGAAAATTCCCTGCGGCGTATTGCCATTGGTTAAATAAAACGGCAGGTTGCTCAGGCTTCTTGCCAGTTGCGAAACAGAAAAGAGTTCACCGTTATCATTTTTAATAAAATTACTATTTCGGTCCCTTACAACAGCAATGCCCGGGTAATTCCTGTTTTTGCGCTGAAAACTGATAAGAAGTACCTGCCCCGGAACTGATTTTTTTAGATTTTCAAAAAACAAAGGAAGATTTTTTTTGTCTGAATATCCCGAAATCAACCCGGTAAGCAAACCATAATAAACAGGGATCCCGTCATCTTTGTCTGCCCGTTTTGAAAAGACCTGTATTACTTTAGTCCAGGCATTCGGATCGGAATTTCCGGTAAGGTAATAAACAGCCGCTGTAACAAAGACTCTCGGATCGGTTGTTCTTTTCATTAACCTGTATGCAGGTTCAATAAACTTACCCCTGTAATTTGAATTAGCCAGTTCCAGTAATGCCCGCTGAAAACCGATGCTTCTGTTTTCGAGGGAATCAAAAAATGCCAGCTTGATCTTTCCATCAACCCATATGGTTCTGTGATTGATGAGTTCCAAAGCCCCGAAGGCCGACTGCCAGTTCTCTTCTGTTGAGGCTGTTAATGGAAGCGCCAGGTTTTTGTTTATGATATTATTGATGAGGTTACGGTGTTCTTTTGTCCTGCTTTCCTTAGTGGCATGATCGGAATAAAGAAATGTTTCTTTTTGGGCAACGGCCCTTAGAAAGAGAAAGAATAAAACCAGTACGGATGTATAAAATCTTTTTTTCATCGTCACAAAGTAAAATAAAAAAAGCATCCGCCGGAAAGAGAACGCTTTTTATAATTAATTTATTTGAATCACTACTGAACATTTGCAGCGAGGAAGACCTGTATTTGATTAAAGGCATCGGTATACGTAGCCGTATCCCAGTCGCCATGGCCGCCAAGAGGATATAATACATACTGGTTTACCACTCCGGCTGTTGTTAACTTATTTTTTAATGCCAATGACTGTGTTAACGGGTTAACTAACGGATCTAAACCGCCCTGCAGAATAATGGTAGGACAGCTTTGTGCATTGGCAAATGTAACCGGGCTTGATTGCTGGTACATGGTTGGGTTTGTAGTTGGAGTGCCACCCAATAAAAGTGCAATAGTTATGGCAGGATAAGCACCGGGATTAGTATACATATCAGCCATATCTGTTGGACCAAAAAAATCAACAACGGCTTTTATTTTAGCCGGAGTTTGGTATATATATGCCTGCAACAGGGAAAGGTGTCCGCCTGCACTTGCACCCATCAGCACAAATTTATCGCTGACTAAATAAGAGGAACGGTTTCCATAAATAAAATCAACAGCAGCCTTAACATCAATTTCCTGGGCAGGAAAAGCGTTGGTTGCGGGTAAAGCAGCTAAACGGTAGTTAATATTAAAAATAGCATAATCGGGTATGCGCTTTTTCAGGGTATCCATAAAAAGGGCAAAGTCGGCTTTATCACCTGTTGTCCAGCCGCCACCGTGTATCAGGATCATTACTTTAGTGGTTGTAATACTTCTGTTGGCGGGTAAAAAAATATCCATTACCTGAAGAGGGTCGGTACCATACGCCACATTGGCCATACTTTTTTCGGCAATACTTCCGGAGCCTGTACCCGTATCATCTGTTTTACTGCATGCATTAAGCAATAATAAAAGGGAAAGAGAGGTAACGAATATTAGTTTCATTTTCATATAACGATCTTTTAGGACTTAAAAATAAGGTTAATGGATTTAAAATTATGCTAAAATTAAATCATCAGATACTTATGGCAGATAAAATCTGAATAATTTGTTTCTTATGCAATCTTTTGTAATAAGGTAAGCCGCTTATAAATACTCTCTTCAATTTCTATAAGGTCAAAATGATTGCCACGTTCTACGATCCGGCCATCCTGCAATATTATAATTTCATCCGCTTCTTTGATGGTACTTAAGCGATGGGCGATAACCAGTGTTGTTCTGCCTTCCATTAAATTATTCAATGCATCCTGTACCGATTTTTCCGATTCGGTGTCAAGTGCAGAAGTAGCTTCATCCAGAATTAAAATCGCCGGGTTCTTAAAAACAGCACGGGCTATACTGATGCGTTGACGCTGTCCGCCTGATAAACGAATACCCCTGTCGCCGATATTGGTATCGTAACCTTCTTCCGTATCTATTATAAATTCGTGTGCATTGGCAATTTTTGCAGCCCTGATTACTTCCTCCATGGAGGCATCCGGTTTACCCAATGCGATATTATTAAAGATAGAATCGTTGAATAAAATAATATCCTGTGTAACAAAACTCATCTGGCTTCTTAAAGATTCCATAGTATAGTTCCTGATATCTTTTCCATCAATCCTGATTTGTCCGCCGGTAACATCATAAAACCTGGGCAGCAGATCAGCGATAGTGGATTTACCTACTCCTGACGGGCCCACCAGGGCAATGGTTTTGCCTTTTTGAATACAGAAACTGATATTTTGTAAAACCGGTGTATTCAAATAACTAAAATGTACATCTTTAAATTCAACCAGTTCATTAAAAGACTTTAGTGCAACTGCATCCGGGTGATCATCCACTTCAATTTTGGTATCCAGTACTTCCATGATCCGCTGCCCCGAAGCTTCACCCCGCTGAATATTGGCCATTGCTACTACCATGGCTTTGGCGGGCCGGATAACCTGTGAAAAAATGGCAATGAATGCTATGAATTCGCTGGCCTGGAGACCGGAAGAATTTATACCCTGGTTTTTTAAAATCATACTGCCACCATAAATTAAAATACAGGCAACTACTATAACCCCTGAGACTTCAGAAAAAATGGGTGCAAGTTCCCTTTTTTTAAATCCCTGTAAACTGGCTTTGCGGTAAAAATCATTTTCCTGCCGGAATCTTTTTATAATAAAACCGGTGGCATTGAAAGAGCGGATAATACGCATGCCCATTAATGTTTCATCAATAATGGTGAGTAACCTGCCAATGGAAGATTGCATATCGCTGGCTTCCTTACGTAATTTTTTTGTTACCAACGCTATACCGATTGCAGAAATTGGAATGATCAGGAGGGTAAACAGGGTAAGCTTAACAGAGATTGCAAATAGGGCTATAAAATAACCGATCATGATGTAAGGTTCTTTAAATAGTACTTCCAGTGAGTTGGCAGCTACGGCTTCAATTTCAAAAACATCTGAATTCATTCGTGAAAGCAGATCTCCTTTCTTCTCTTTGGTAAAATACCCCATATGCAGGTAGTTTATTTTTTCAAAAATGGCCTCCCGGATCCTTTTTACCAAAAGAGTTCTGGCACTTACCATACTTCGTTGAGCCAGGTAGCGGAATAAATTGGTAAGGATAACAGCCAGCACAATTAATGCAGCAATAAAATATAATGCATATACCGGGTTCAGCGTTTTTAAATGATATACCTGGTAATAAAAAAGGTCTTTAAAATAGCCTGCCGAAAAACTAAATCCAGGGGCAGCAGCATATTTCTGTAAACTTTCAGCTGTCTGGTTATCAAATAAAAAATTTAAAAGCGGAATAATTAATGCAAATTGAAAAACACTGAAGAATACAGCAATAAGTGTAAAAATAAAAAAAGGAAATACAAATCTCCGGTAAGGCCTGGCAAATTTTAATAACCTGCGGTATGTCTTCATTTGATCTGTTAACTATTAATATAATGAACGGTAAATTTTCCAGTATTCCTGCGCTGCAAGATCCCAACAGTATTCCTTTCCTTTTTTTATAATTTGGTCCTGCATATTATAACGTTTGTATTGTATCATACCGGCAACAAAAGTTTCTTTCATGTGTGCCGCCGAAAAATTTTCAAAATAGAAAGCTACGTCGCCACATATTTCGGGTAATGCTGTTTTGTCTGATAAAAATAAGGGTTTACCCACCGACATGGCTTCGGTAACCGGAAGGCCAAAGCCTTCAGCTGTTGATGGGAATGCAAAAGCATAACAATTATTAAAGTACCAGGATTTTACACTTTCAGAAATGGGCCCAACCAGTTTTATTTTTTTTGAAATGCCCATTTTTTCTGCAGAATCTAATATAGACTGATAATAACCCACATCATCAATACGGCCGGCAATGACCAATTCCATTTGTTCCTGATACTGAATTAAAGGAAGTAAACTATGAAAATTCTTCCTGGGCATTATAGTGCCTAATGAAAATATATAGGGCTTCAGGGGTTTGTAGGATTGCTTAAGCAGTTGGGGCTCCGTTAACGTATTTGTACCATTATGAATAACATGCACCGGTTTATTTTTTATGTCACAGTAAAAAGTGACATCTTTTTTGGTGTACTCACTAATGCAAATTATTACATCGGCCCGGTTAATGAGCATCTGTAACCTGCGGAGATTTCTTTGTTTTTTATATTCGGATTTTGAAGGGTCATACATGAAATTCAGGTCATGAATAGAAAGGACAACTTTAATTTTATTATTTCGGAAAGGAAGATAATAACTATCCTGGTATGCAGCATGCCAGACCGTATACTTTTTCAATGCAGGCAACCTGAATTTGTGGAGCTCCGTTTGAATGATATGTTTAATATCAGCATCAAATAAATAGGCTTTGCCGTAGGGACTGTAAAATGTAAGTTCTTCATTTTCAGGGTTGATAAATTTTGTAATATGATTGCCCAGGTTTAAACAGTAATGGTATAAGCCTGTGTTCTCATATTTCATCCTTTCGCAATCAAATATTAACCGGTTAATCATTTTTAAAAAGATTAAAATCAATACGTATTAAAAACAACGGCAGTTCGTTTTATTTAAAACTGTTTTTTTTAAAGATAGGTTGCCTGATACAAAAAAAACTGTGTTATATCATGAAGGTTAATGATTTTGGACATTATCCGGTTTAATAATAAAACTAAACTTTATTATTGAGGCTAATAATAATTTATGCTGAACGGGTTAAAAACATAGCTTAAAAGGGAAATTTAGTAGTTAAAACAGTTTTTGTATATATAAAATCAACCCTTCATTTTGTCTTATTATGAGATATGAATTTGAAGATATTATTATGTTTGCATGTACAATTTTTGTATATAAAATAACAGGCACATGAATCTGGAGCTTTTACAACCCCCGGCTTTTTCACACCCTAAAGCTACCAAAAGAATATTGCTAGACTTTGAACGCATGCAATACCTGTATACCGGGTTTTATTATTTTAACCTTCATTTTGGAAAATCGCTTATACAACTTGCTCCCGGGCATTTTGATCTTACTTTTCAACTTGCCCTTTCTCAGTCTGGATTCTTTGGAAACCAGGTTAAATACAGGAACGGAAAATCCGGCAAAAAAAACCTTAAAAATTTATTCGGATTTTGCAACGGCTGTCACGATGGTGCTTATGACATCATTCATATTTCCGACCAGCACTCCCGTTTTAAACCGGTGAAAAAAAACGCCAAAGTAATACTTACCATTCATGATCTGAATTACCTTATTGAAGTAAATGATCCAAAAATATCTGAAGAAGAAAGAAAAAAACATCAAACGATTATTGACATGGCTGATCATATCGTTTGCGTTTCAAATTTTTCTAAAAAGGCGGTACTGGAGAACCTGGATACAAAAGGCAAACCTGTAGATGTAATTTACCAGGGCTGCGAACTGGCCGAGTTTAAAACCATTGATAAACCCAGGTACCTGCCTGAGGTCCCATTTCTGTTTGCCATCAGTAATCTTTTACCAAAGAAAAACTTTCATGTTTTACCCTGTTTACTGAGCGGGAATAAATATGAACTGGTTATTTCCGGAATTACAGAACATACATCACAGAGAGAGTATGTAAAGGAAATAATGAGAAATGCACGCCTTCACGGTGTTGAGGACAGGGTAATTCTTACAGGCCCGGTAACAGATGAAGAAAGACAATGGTATTATAAAAATTGTATGGCATTTATGTTTCCATCGATTGCGGAGGGTTTTGGAACACCTCCTTTAGAAGCGATGTATTTTGGAAAACCTGTATTTGCTTCCACACATACTTCCATTCCGGAGGTATGTGGTGATGCGGCCTATTATTTCAGAAGTTTTGAACCCCGTGAAATGGTTGACGTATTTAATGAAGGCATGCATCATTATGAAACCTGCAGGCCCATAAAGAAATTAAGGGACAGGTACCAATTTTTTAACTGGGATAAAACGGCAATGGAATATATTAAGCTGTATGATAGATTGTAAAGGGAATGGCTGGCCTGTTGAAGTAAAGTGAATTAAAATTTGTATTAGTATGAAAAAGATAGCATTTGTTGTTCAGCAATATGGTGTAGAGATGTATGGTGGGGCGGAATTACATTGTATGCGGTTAGCCGAAAAACTGGCTTCTTTGTATCATGTTGAAGTATTGACGACCTGTTCATTTGATTATTTAACATGGGCTGATCATTACCCGGCGGGCGAAAGCATAATTAATGAGGTAAAAGTAAGGAGGTTCAACGTTACACAGGAGAGGAGCTGGGAACAAATGAATGAACTCGAAAAGAAAATAAGGAATGAAAAGCAGGGGCAAAAGAAAACAGGAGTTAAGGCATTCTTTAAAAATTTGTTGAGGAGCCAGGATAATGGAAAGGTAACGGATAAAGATTATTTGAATTGGATATTGGCACAGGGCCCCACCACACCCGATTTGATCAATTATATCAAGTCACACGAAAAAGACTATGATTGCCTGATCTTTTTCACATACCTGTATTATCCAACCGTTTTTGGCATTGGGATCAGTCCCGGGAAAACCATATTTATTCCGCTTGCCCATGATGAATGGGCGATACGCATGCCTGTCTTTAAGAACATGTTTACAATTCCCGCCTGTATTATGTACAATACAATGGCTGAAAAAAGGCTGGCTAATAAATTATTTAATAATGAATCGGTGTATTCTGAAATAGCCGGGACATGGGTAGATGTACCTGCAGATTTACCGGAAATGGATATTAAAACAACAATGAATATTTATTCCGATTATATTTTATATGTTGGGCGGATAGACTCCAATAAAATCACACAACAGGATTTTGAATGGTTTTTGCAATATGTTCAGGAAACTAAAAAAAATATCAAAATGATTTTGATCGGTAATTCATTCATGGAGATCCCCGTGAATGACCATATTATGCATTTAGGTTTTGTGGATGAACAGGCCAAGTATAATTTAATTAAACGGTCAATATTCTTATTTCAACCTTCGCGTTTTGAAAGCCTGTCACATGTTGTTTTGGAAGCATTTGCTATGGAAAAACCTGTACTCGTACACAAGGATTGCGAAGTAATGAAAGATCATATAGACATCAGCGGGGGCGGTTATTATTATAATGATTATGCAGGTTACAAACAAGCTTTTGACCGCCTGGCGGACGACAGATCTGTGAATATGGCAATGGGGAGATCAGGCAAAGCTTATGTAGATAAAAATTACAGCTGCGAAAATATTATTGCTAAGTTTCAGAATGTGATTGATAATAAAATAGTAAAACAGGATAAAACAGTTGTAAAAGGGATTGCAGCTGTTCAGGAAGAAAAGCAGGTAGCTGTGTGAATGAGTTTTGTTTAAATTAAAAATCAGTTCATAATAATTACATGGAAATAGAAAAGAGATCAAAGAGGCAATGGAATACAAACCTGGTATATGACTTTGGTAAAAGAAGATCGGAGTTGTGTAAGGCAATGGATTATAAAGCAGAATGGTATCATAGATGGTGTTCTAAATTAAACGAGCAGCCGAGCTACCACAGAAAACAATGGGAATTTATTTATATCATGCAGGCTTTATGGGAGAGGGGATGTATTTCAGAAGGGAAGCGGGGTTTAGTATTTGCCGTAGGTACTGAACCATTACCAGCTGTGTTTGCCGGTTTTGGGTGTCATATTCTTGCAACTGATATTTTTCCGGATAAAGGGCTGGAAATGGGCTGGGATAAGGGCAATCAACTTTGTTTTGGGTTGGATTCTTTAAATACCCGGCAGCTTTGTAATGATGAAGACTTTAAAAAGCTGGTACGATACAGGGCTGTTGACATGAATGACATACCCGGCGACCTGGTTGATTTTGATTTTAACTGGAGCAGTTGTTCTTTCGAGCATTTGGGATCAATAGAAAAAGGTTTTCACTTTTTAAAAAAACAATTGAATACATTAAAACCCGGCGGGTGGGCCGTGCATACTACAGAATACAATGTATCATCCAATGATGAAACACTGGAAAATAATAATACGGTCATTTACCGCCAACGGGATATTGAATGTATTGTAAGTGAATTAAGAAAGGAAGGACATTTTGTAGAAGAGCTTGATTTTTCAGCTGGCGGATTACCGGAAGACTATCAAGTAGATGTGGAACCCCATCAGCAAAAAATACATCTTAAACTCCAGGTAGATAAATACGTGGTTACATCCATCGGGTTGATCATTCAAAAAAAATAACCTGTGTTTAGAAGTTGCCTAATAATGAAAATTTCGTTTCCCATTTTGCGGTTGGTAGTGACACCAACCGGGGCACACCGCTGTGGCCGGTGTCCTCAACGGGCACGTTTGCAATCATTGAAAACCCAGGGAGTATTTTAGACAGTTTTTTAATAATTGTATTTACTCTTCCATAGCAATTTCAGGAATTTTCGCAATTCTTCTTCCCTTTGATTTTTGCCGGGTTGGTAAAATGAAGTACCGCTTATTTCACCGGGTAAATATTCCTGCGGCGAAAAATTATTTTCATAATTGTGGGAGTATTCATATCCTTCTCCATAACCTTCCTTTTTCATCAGTTTGGTGGGGGCATTACGGATATGTAAGGGAACAGGCAGGTCGCCATGCTCTTTTACAGCACCCATAGCTGCGCCGATGGCTACAGTAGCCGCATTACTTTTGGCGCTTGAAGCCAGGTAAATGGCACACTGCGACAGTATCAGCTGCGACTCCGGGTAGCCAATTTTATGTACGGCATCAAAAGCTGCATTGGCAAGCAACAGGGCATTGGGATTGGCATTGCCAATGTCTTCACTGGCCAGTATCAGCATTCTCCTGGCAATGAACTTTACGTCTTCCCCGCCTTCGATCATACGGGCCAGCCAGTACACGGCGGCATTGGGGTCGCTGCCCCGGATGGATTTGATGAATGCGGAGATGATATCATAATGCTGCTCGCCCTTTTTATCATATAATGCAACACGTTGCTGGGCGGCGTTCATTACTGAATCATCAGTAATAACTATTGTATCAGCCGACTCTGATAAAGCCTTTGCTTTGGAGGGGTTGGGGGAGGCCACTAATTCCAGCAGATTCAGTAATTTCCTGGCATCACCACCGGAAATATTAATCAGCGCTTCCGATTCTTTCAGCTCGATCTTTTTTGTTTTCAGAACCTGGTCATTCTTTATGGCATAATGAAGTACATGGATGAGGTCTTTTTCATCCAGTGCTTTTAGAATGTACACCTGCGTCCTGCTCAGCAAGGCGCTGTTCACTTCAAAAGAAGGATTTTCGGTAGTAGCTCCGATCAGGGTGATAATGCCTTTTTCCACCGCACCCAGTAATGCATCCTGCTGGCCTTTATTGAAACGGTGAATTTCATCTATGAATAAGATTACATTATTTTGTTTTTTGGCAAGGTCTATTACCTCCCTCATTTCTTTTACGCCCGATGAAATGGCGCTTAATGTATAAAAGGGAACTTTTAAAGTTTTGGCAATGATGTTGGCAATGGTTGTTTTACCCACCCCCGGGGGTCCCCACAGGATCATGCTGGGCACTTTGCCCTGCTCAATAGCAGTACGTAAAATACTTCCCTTGCCCGTAAGGTGCTGTTGACCGGAAAGTTCATCCAGGGTGGAAGGGCGTAAACGTTCGGCGAGCGGTGGGAGATTATTCACGCATCAAAATTGCCGAAAAAAATCAGTGTTGTAAAAAATAAAAATGAGGGAGTAAAAAGCCCGGGTACCAAATCTGTGTATTTCCTAATGATCAGCGTTATCAGCGCTTTTATCCATTCAGATCCAGTTTTATCTGTAACTCTTCAAACTGTTTGGTATCAATGGTTGCGGGTGCATCGAGCATCACATCCCGCCCGGCATTATTTTTAGGGAATGCAATAAAATCACGGATGGTTTCACTGCCACCCAAAATAGCACAGAGCCGGTCGAAACCAAATGCAATTCCACCATGTGGCGGAGCACCATATTCAAAAGCGCCGAGTAAGAAACCGAATTTATGTTGCTGTTCTGCTGCATCCATGCCCAGGGCTGCAAACATTTTTTCCTGCAGCTCCCGTTGATAAATACGGATGGAACCCCCGCCAATTTCATTTCCATTGAGTACCATATCATATGCATTGGCTTTTATTTGGGCATACGGGTGCTTTAAATATTCAGCAGCATTTTCAATAACGGGGTTGTTTTTGATCATATCTGTAATCTGTTCCGGCTTAGGGCTGGTAAATGGATGATGCCTGGCTACCCAGCGGTTGCCTTCCTCATCATATTCAAATAGGGGGAAGTCGAGCACCCATAATAATTTAAATTCATCTGCTTTTCTAAAACCGAGCTTATCTGCCATATACATGCGTAGGTCACTAATAGCTTTACGGGTTCTTTCTTCGGCTCCTGCTAAAATTAAGATGAGGTCACCGGATTTGGCATGGGCGGCTTCAGCAATCGCCTTTAATTTATCTTCGTTATAAAATTTATCAACACTGCTTTTAAAAGTTCCATCGGCATTACCCTCCTTTGCTGAAGCTCCGGCAGGCAGGCACTTAATAAACACCAATCCTTTCATGCCTATCTGCGGACGCTTTACCCATTCCGTTAATTCATCGGTTTGTTTGCGGCTGTATTCACTGCATCCCGGAACGGCAATAGCAACAACGGTTTCGGCCTCATCAAAAACTTTAAAATCTACGCCGCTAATTAAATGGGCATGATCTTTTTTATCAGAAAAAACAGTCGCAGGTTTTTTTAAATTACAAATGGATATATCAAAACGGATATCCGGTTTATCATTTCCATATTGCCACATGGCATCTTCCCAGGTCATCCGTTCCACTTTCTCTGCATATTCAATTCCTTTTACATCTTTAAAGATCTGCTTTATCAAACCTTCAAACATATTTATAATATCTTCCTGCTCCACAAATGACATTTCGCAATCTATCTGTGTAAACTCCGGCTGGCGGTCGGCACGCAGATCTTCATCCCTGAAACATTTTACAATTTGATAGTAGCGGTCGTAACCGCTTACCATTAACAATTGTTTAAATGTTTGAGGCGATTGTGGCAATGCATAAAACTGCCCGGGGTTCATACGGCTTGGCACCACAAAATCCCTGGCACCCTCCGGCGTACTTTTAATTAAAAAGGGGGTTTCAATATCCATGAGATTATTTTCATGCAGGTAATTCCTGGCACTGCGGTTTACCTGGTAACGTAATTCCAGATTTTTCTTAACGGCCTGTCGCCTCAGATCAAGGAACCGGTATTTCATCCTTATATCATCACCGCCATCGGTATCATCCTGTATGGTAAAAGGCGGTACGGCTGACTTATTCAGTATTTTAAATTCAGTTACGGCAATTTCAATTTCACCGGTTGGGATATTGGTATTTTTACTGCTGCGTTCATTTACGTTGCCTTTTACCTGCAACACAAATTCCCTTCCCAGCGGGTTGGCGTCTAAAGCTGCATTCAGGTTTTCTGAAAATAATAATTGGGTAATGCCATAACGGTCACGCAGGTCAATAAAAGTGATGCTGCCGAATTTACGGATCGTTTGAACCCAGCCCGATAGGGTTATTACTTTGTTTTTATCAGAAAGTCTTAATTCACCGCAGGTATGAGTTCTGTACATATTGTTATCCCAAATTGAGCGGCAAAGATAATTTAATTGGTTTACATCGTCTCTACCACATTTTTATGCATTGGCCTCCACACTAAATAATAATATGCTAAAAGTAAAATACCAATAGTAAAAGGAATTATAGCCAGGTATTTATAAGTTATATCACCATAAACGATCATCGTATCAAAGTGAAAAAATTCACTGGTCATCCAATAGGCATTAGCCGTTATCCAGAATACGATAGCCATATTGTGACATACCTCACTCATAAATTGCCGGTTCCTGAAAGAAATAACGATGGCAATGATGAGGGTGGGAAAGATCATAGCAATACCCAGTGGGCGCCAGATCATGCACCAGCTGATATCCTTAAATAACCAGAATACAATGTGCAGGTTTTCCATTTTACGAAAACGGATGGGGATGGCGTAAGTCTGTTCGTTTGGCATGTATTTAATTTTGGCTTTGCCAAAAATAAATAAAACATAACCATTAATGTTAAGTAAGTTTTAATTTCAGCAATAATGAAACTAATTTTAGAATAACATATTATTCGCTTTTATCTTCGAGTTCCCTCTCCAAAGGAGAGGGGTTGGGGTGAGGCCATCATTCTACATTTATTCTTATCCCTTCACTATGACTGATAAATTCCGGTGCATATATACGGCCCACCCTCATTCCCTCTTCAAAAGAGAGGGAGGCCAAACATAAGTTTATTTAGATGTTTCTGTAATTGAGCACTTCAACATTTTATCTTTATTCGACACTAACACGAATACCTTCACTGTGAGAAGTAAACTCCGGAGCATACATACATTGAATGCTGGTAATGCCATTACTGAAATTACCGGAATGGGTAACAAACGTGGGGTATTCAAAAATATAACTGCCCCTGGCCAGCCAGCCAAAGAAAAAATTGGTGCTGGCATCTTTGGTGCTTTCGTAATAGCCTAATCCGCCCTGGTATTTATACTGGCTGATGACATTAATGGGTTCCATACAGGCTGCCCTCATATCTTTCATATGTACGTATTCCATATCCCGGTCTACTTTTAATTCGATTCGCACTTTCACTTTGTCGCCGATCTTTAATTCGGCGCCATCTTTCAGCGCCACCAATACAGGACCTTTGTCAGAATTTTTTTCTATGAATAATTTTTTTACCAGTTTTAAAGGTGTTTCGGCCGGGACAATCTTATCCAGGTCCTCAAAGTATTGCCAGTACACAGAACCCCAGCTGCTTGTTGTGGGGTTTAGAGGTTTAGAAGCTGAGGAGTTAATGTTAACGGAAATATTGCCCATATTCGAATTTACTTTATCCCCTTCAATTCTTTTTTTGAAATAACCGGTCCCGCTTTCAGCGGGATCATCATTGCTTTTAATAATAGTATTACCTACATTAATGACTACCTCTTTTTCGTCTGCCAGCCAGTTACTGCCACCCAGCAATAAAGCATAACATGCTTCAGCAGTGGCTTTGGTGGTTTTCCAGTTTTGGGTTTGTTTTTGTTTGAGCAGCCAGGTTTTCAGATCATCAACAGTCGTTGTGTTCTTATCAATGTCCATAAAAGCCTCTATCATCAGGGCCTGCGATTCAATGGGCGCCTGGTGCCAGTAGTAGCCTCCTGTTGTCCATTCTTTCCAGTACATACCCATTTCTTCTTTGCTGATGGAATTTTCCTTTAAAGATCTGATTATAGCAGCCGGGGTACTATCATCATTGCTGCGGTGCAATGCCAATGCGATCATAGCCTGCATATATTTGCTGTTACTTAACCAGTATTTTTTTGCCTGGCTGCTGTAATAATCGTAAGCCGTTTGCGAAACAGCAGCTATTTTATATTCGGGGAAAAAACTCCGCATGTATAAATACTGAATTGCCGTTTGACTGAGGTTATTGTTTTTTAAATTGCTTTTGTATCTTATCAACAGATCATAATCTTCTTTTATTTTTTTATCGAGATATGGTATGGCCTTATCAACTACCATTTTAATTTTTTGATAATGATCTCCTGTTAAAGCATTCAGTTTGCGTAAATGACCAATACCTGTAGTAATATATTGCGTCATATACCGGTCATCAATACCACCTTTAAACCATACAAAGCCCCCGTTGCTGCTCTGCATTTCTTTCAGTTTATTAAAAGCATTTTCCTGTTCCCTGCTCATTCGGGCCATATCAAAAAGAAGTGCAATATTCTTCTTTTGCCGGGTCTCATTTTGTGCATCCAGCACCCAGGGTGTTTCCTGCAATAAGGCTGATTTTAATTCTTCATTTTTCTGAAGATTGCTCAGTAAAGCAGCCGTATCCAAATTCTTCCATTTCTCAAAAACGGATTTTATTTTTGGTATACTCCTGCTGATATAAGAAGCCAGGGTATTGGCATAATACCGGTTGAATGTTTGCTCAGCACATTCGTAAGGGTACTCCATTAAGTAAGGCATGGCCTGTACGGCATACCACGCAGGGTTGCTGCTGTATTCCACTGTAAGCGCATGATTGGTAATGGTTGTAGCTCCCTCCTTACCTCCCCGGGAGGAGGAGTTGAGCAGCTTTTCGAATTTAAACTGTTTACTGTTTACGCCACGAAGATTGAGTGGCATACTTTCTGTAACCAGCATGCGGTTGGTCAAAATGGGAAAGGCCATTTCTTCCCCATCTGAAAAATCACCGGCTTTTGCTACAATGCGGTAAGTCATTGCCGAATTAAAATTGAAAGGGATCTCCATCGGGAATTTTACTGCCTGGCTTTGCCCTGCTGCCACTGTAAAGTATTGTGAAGGAAAAATATTCTTGAACCAGCCATCAACCGGTTTGTTGGTGGCGGCATCCAGTAATTCAAGTGTTGCTATGCCGGTTACTTCTTTTTCACTGAGGTTTACAATTTTTGCACTGAACTCCATATGATCTCCCTCTCTCATAAAACGGGGGGCATTGGGTTGAACCATCAATGGTTTTTGTGTTACAACCGTTTTCTCTGTGTAAGCACTTGCAGCATCTTTGGTGTGCGCCAGTGTCATCAGCTTCCATTGCGTCAATGCTTCGGGCATGGTAAAAGAAAATTCTACATTGCCTCCGGTATCTGTTTTCAGATCGGGGAAAAAGAAAGCGGTTTCGGAAAAATTTTTGCGAACCTGAACAGGCTCATTTGAATTTTGTGGTTTGAGATTTTTGTTTAATGCAGTTTCTGATTCCTCTTCACTTTTTCTTACATTATTTCCTGTTACTTTTCCTCCCAATGCTTTTTTTACAACAACAACTTCATCTGCCTTACTTTCTGCATTCATGGGTACGGGTGAACTATTTCCCCTGATCCTGATCTGATTGTCTGCGCCATAACGATAATCCTCCGAATAAGAATTTAATAGCCTGTCATACGATCTGGCAGCTATGTTTAAATACTCAAAATCTCTTTTATTATACGCTTCCGATTCCACCGCTTCAAATCCATTCCCGTTCCAGCTGATGATATTATACAACCCGGGCCAGATATTTAATTTGTTCCAGCTATGTGGTTTAAACTGGTCGAGACTGGCATCATACATACCCGCCAGCATTTCGGCAGCTACTTTATCTCCCTTATAACCGGTTATTTTTACTTTCCATTTTTCTTCACTGCCGGGTAATAATTTATCTCTGAACGTTTCGTAACTGATATTGAGGTCTTTGTTACTCCAGGGAATGCTGAAATATTCATTGCCATTATAAACACGGTTGTTCATTACAAAGGCATAACTCATGGCCATGCCACCACGGTCTTCTTCTGATACCGGTAAAGATATTGCTATAGGCAGAACTGAAGAACTGATTTGATGCAGCGGGCTGTTGATATTTGATTTACCCATCCTGCTCACAGACTGAATCATCCAAACATTGGGGAAACCCGATCTGATGCTGTAACTGATCATCTCTCCGGGTTCTGCTTTCCCTTTTGTTACATTAACGGATACGGCATCAGCTATTTTTTCATCAGTACCGTTGCCGGTTAACCGGATGAACTTTTCTGCTTTTACGGCCTCCCCATATTTGTCTTTTGCAGCAGCCACAATTTTATACCAGCCGGGTTGCCAATGGCTCACTGCCAGGGGCCAACGGCCATTTTCCTGTGTAGAATCTGATCCATCTATAAATTTTTCTGCCAGGGGCCAGTTTTGTACTTTGTCTTCGTCTTTATATACATCAAAAGGAAAAAAACTGTAATACTCATCCCTGCTCATGGTAAACTGGTCAGGCATTTCCCAATAACGGTCACGAAAGATCTGATCGGGCGATTTTACCCTGGTGAACGTTACATTAACCCTGGCTTTTTCAAAAATATCATTCAGATTCGTGCTGCGTATTATTAAAGAGGTCAAACTGTCACCCGGCATTTTTTCGGGCATATCAATATTCAGTTGCAGCATATGATAAGCTACAGCCACGGAGGTATTGCCACTTCTTGTTTCACCATTTATGTCGGTTACATCGGCACTCACTTCATAATAAAAAGTTGGCTGGTCTTTCTTATCAACTGATTCATCGGGCAATGCTTTAAATGTAATATTAAATTCTCCCTTTGCGTCTGTTTCAGTATTGCCATTGGTAATTTCCACTTCTTCATTGTTGCCAAAACCACCACGTTTGTAATAACCCCATCCCCACCAGATGGGATACCGGATTTTACGAACCACCCGGTAACTTATTTTAGCACCATCAATATTATTTCCGGCATAGGCTTTTGCTTTACCGGTTACTTTGATGCTGTCATTTACCCGGTAGGTACCTTTTGGTTTTTGAATCTCTGTAAAAAATTTAGGCCGCTTGTATTCTTCCACGCTAAAGCTATATGCAGCATTGGTTACAGAATCAACCAGGCTGAATTGTCCGTTCATTACACCCTCCGGTAAACGGAATGAGCCTTTATAACTGCCGAATTCATTCGTGACTACTGTTAACTCTGCCGACTTTTGAGAATTGGCATTTCTTAATAAGATCTTTGTTTTAAAGTTGGCAATCACAACGCTTTTTGAAGCATCATTTTCTTTTTTTACCACAATGCCTTTAAAATAAATGGTTTGGCCCGGACGATAGATACTTCGGTCAGTAAATAAAAAGGTACGTGGTTTAACATCGGGTTCATAGCTGTTGTACGTGTTGTAACCCTGGCTATCATCCAGAAACAACTCATCCTTGTTGTGTTTTACCTGCATAAAAAAATTCCGGTAATCCCTGCTTTCCTTTAATTTAAAAAAACCGGTTTCATCTGAGGTATATTGTTCAGCTTTTATCTCCATGTTATTGCCATCCTGATAATTATATTTTGATTCCCACAATTGTACCTGTGCATTGGCAAGCGGCTGGCCATTATCACGGTTGAGTACATAATATTCAACGGCATTGGTATGGATATAACTGATATTACTTACATAAGTTAATTGCCTTGCCATGATATTCTTTGATAGCAAAAAACCGGGTTCCATACTGGCCAGGATAAAATAGGTACCCATTGCCAACCCATCCATTTTTATTTCGGCGGCATGCTCCTGGTAATCCTGCTGATCGGGAAGATTTATGTTCCAGCTTTTTACCGGTTTCATTTCTGTATACGATTTCCAGAGCTTTTCATAATCTCTCCGGTCAATATTTTTCATTTCTTCCCTGGATGTTTTAATGATACGCAGGTAAAGTGTTTTTATATTTTTATATTTTACCAAACTCCGGAAGGGTTGCAACGGAATATTTACTTTTTCTGTTTCAAATGAAAAGGAAGGCTGCTCGATTTGTAAAATACTGTTCCTGGCATTGATACCTCCCTCTGACTTCGGGAACCTGGCATAAGCCGTTTCAAATAATTCTTTTGCCCTTTTTATTTCATATTGATGTTCAGTTTTGGTAAATGGTTCATACTCCTGCCCCCGGTTCAAATAAATAGTACCCCTTAAATACATGGCTTGTGCAACAGCAGGATTGTTGGGGTATTTTTGTTCAATATTCTTTAGGGCAGTTTCATAAAGTTTTTCCTTCCCTTCCCCGTCCAAACCGGTACGGGTGGGCATCACCGCATTGTTGTTTACAAAATTCAGGCGTATCAGGTCTGCATCAATCAGGGGATCAGGGTTTGTATCTGCCAGGTGAAATTTTAATATATCCTGGAAAAGCAGGAGGGCCTTATGTTGAAGAGAAGATGTATCTTTTGTTTTAAAAGGAATCTTAATAAAATCATCAGCTTTTGCAAAGGCATTTACATCATTAATGTTAAACTGGTAAGCAGGTTTTATAACACCGTTTTCATCATTCATAAAGTACTCCAGTGCCCGGTGTGCTAAAAAATCGAATACCGTAGGCCGGAGTTGTCTTGTATTTTCCCCTTTGATGATGATGGCATCAAGGCCATCCAGTTTTGTATTTTTTAAGAGGTTATCATTTTGTAAAGAGGCCTTGTACAATTTAGTAATGGTTGCATATAGTTTATCAATGCTCCAGGTGGTAATGTCTTTACTTTTTTCTTCGGCTATTTTGGTACGGTCATAAAATTTCCAGCGGTTATTTTGCAGGTATTGCCAGAACATTTCGGCGTGCATGCTTTGCAATATATTTTTTGCAGGTGCTTTGGCTTTGGCGATCAGGGTATCTATAAAAAAAATATTATTCTCCCGGCTGTCTTCTTCCACCATATTCCGGTACTTTACCTGGTACATACAGGATTTAATCTGTTGTGCATCATTATTATCTTTCATCGCCTGACTATAAATCGTCATCACTTCTGATAAGGCAGATTTGGTAAGGCCTTTTTTCTCAAATTCCTCAACTTTCTTCCAGTTTTTATTGTAATCGTTTTTTAATTGTGCCATAAGAATTGATGAACAAAGAGACAGGAATATAAATAACCATATCGGTTTCTTAAAAAACATAGTAAACTATTTTAGTACAAGATACAATTTGTTGATGAGCTGTTTTTAACTACAGGAAAATATCACATAAGGCTATGAGATGTAGTGATAATGTGTTTTGCATAATTGTGTATCATAATTTTCTTTAACGTTTTATTTTGACGATACCAGGATGGTGGCATGCCAATTGAATAGGGTAGAATAGAAACAAGTTTAGCATTTTTGAAATGTGCTGAAGATTACTTCTCTGAAGCTATGTAGTATATGGTAGACTTTGTTTTGGGCTATACTTTAAGGGCCAGGATTTCTATCCCGGCCCTTTTATTAATGTCCTCTCCGGGAGAAGGATGGAAAAAGGAAGCATTGAAATTAATGTCAAAAAAAATTATTGTGGCATACCCATTGCCGCAGCGGTATTCAGTTCGTAATAAGTTTCTGAACTCCAATCCTGCACTTTGCTTCGCAGATAGGAATCCAGTGCTTCAATATTATCGGCTTCCCAAACACAGGTAGCATTGGTCATATCATTATTGGGCATTACCTGCATTATCCTTTGTACGCCACTTACGGGTAATTCGGGTAAACTTTTTTGAGCCGCTGCCCAAAAATCGGTCGTGTTATTGATTTTGTGATTGACTACGATGATCATGATTAATAGTTTTAGGCAGTAAAGGTTAACTATTTTTTTAATAATGCGTATTAAAATTAAAAAACCCGGATCATGTCCGGGATTTAATAAAAGATATTTTATTTTTTATTTCTTCATTACTGCGGCCATCACTTTACCAATATCTGCGGGGCTTGCCACTACATGAATGCCACATTCTGACATGATCTTCATTTTTGCAACAGCCGTATCATCGGCACCGCCAACAATGGCACCTGCATGGCCCATACGTCGACCGGGGGGCGCTGTTTGGCCGGCAATAAAACCAACCACCGGTTTTTTATTTTTGGTCGATTTAATATAGTTGGCTGCTTCTGCTTCCATACCTCCCCCAATTTCGCCGATCATTACTATGGCATCGGTATCTGCATCATTCATAAATAATTCAACGGCTTCTTTGGTGGTGGTTCCAATGATGGGGTCGCCACCAATACCAATAGCTGTAGAAATACCCAGACCGGCTTTGGCAACCTGGTCGGCCGCTTCATATGTCAGTGTGCCTGATTTAGACACAATACCGATCCTTCCTTTTTTAAAAATAAAGCCGGGCATGATGCCCACTTTACATTCATCTGCAGTAATTACTCCCGGGCAGTTAGGCCCAATTAACCTTGTATTTTTTTCTGATAAATAATTTTTCACTTTCACCATATCCTGCACCGGGATACCTTCAGTAATACAAACCACCAATCCAATACCTGCATCAGCGGCTTCCAATATGGCATCGGCTGCAAAAGCCGGTGGTACAAAAATGATGCTTACATCAGCACCTGTGGTTTTAACTGCATCAGCAACGGTATTAAAAACAGGCTTATCTAAATGTATGCTGCCACCTTTACCCGGTGTAACACCGCCCACTACTTTAGTGCCGTATTCGATCATCTGCGTAGCATGAAATGTGCCTTCGGTACCGGTAAAACCCTGCACAATTATTTTGGAATCTTTATTAACAAGAACAGCCATGAGTCAATTATGCATTAAGAATTAAAAATTTGGAACACTCCGTTTTTTTCGGGAAAGAACCTGTCTGCCGACCGGCAGGTTGCAGCAAAGATAAGGGGATAGTCATATTTATAAAAGAGATATTTTAGTTACTTACATTTAAGCGCTGTCAGGACTACAGTGCGAGAGTTGATCCGGGGGTTAGGAAGAATTCTGTTGAAAGTTGCGGCAGTGATTGGATTTTCGATTTGTTTTGCAGAAAAGCTATACATAAAATTTATCAGTTGAAAAGGCTTAAAATAATAAAGGATCTACATCTTAACTAATCCAGTTTATTACCATTCAATAACTCATCCATATCCCTGTCATCACTTATCTTTCCTTTCGCTTCCAGCATACGCATGTCTTTTGCATCCTGTAAAAATTCAGAAGCAAAAATAAATCCGTTGAGTAATTCGTTTTTAGAGAATATGATATCATTCTTATTTCCGTTCCATTCTTTTTTTCCTTCATAGAGATAGATAATATTTTCACCCATTTCCATTACACTGTTCATGTCGTGGGTATTAATTACGGCGGTCATGTTAAACTCACGGGTAATATCAAGGATCAGTTTATCAATCACCATCGAGGTCTGAGGGTCAAGCCCCGAGTTGGGTTCATCGCAAAATAAATATTTAGGGTTGAGGACAATAGCACGGGCAATACCCACTCTTTTTTTCATGCCTCCGCTTAATTCCGCGGGGTATTTTTTATTTACCCCTTCCAGATTAACTCTTTCCAGCACTTCATTTACCCGTTTTAATTTTTCATTAAAAGGTTTGTGGGTGAACATATCCAGCGGAAACATGATATTCTGTTCAACGGTCATACTGTCAAACAATGCAGAACCCTGAAAAAGCATACCTATCTGCTGGCGTAACTCTTTTCTTTCCTCAATATTCATATCTGTAAAACTGTGTCCGTCGTAAATGATTTCACCGGCATCCGGTTCAAATAATCCAACCAGGCATTTTTGTAAAACGGTTTTGCCACTGCCGCTTGTGCCGATAATTAAATTGGCCTTACCGGTTTCCATAACATGGCTCACATCATCCAGCACTACTTTATCACCAAAACTTTTCTTTATGTTTTTAAATTCAATCATGAAAAAAAGGTTTTCTATTTATCCAGTAATAATGCAGCTAAAATATAATCGGCAAACAATATCATGATACAACTTACCACTACACTTTTTGTACTGCTGCGCCCGATTTCCAATGCACCACCTTTTACATAATATCCGTAGTACGAAGGAATAGAACTGATGATAAATGCAAAAGTGTATGCTTTTACTAAAGCAAAAAATACATTATAAGGCAAAAAATTCATTAACAGTCCCATATCATATGTATCTGCCGAAAGAATGCCCGTTGCAACACCGGCTATGCGGCCCCCTAAAATGCCCAATACCATTGATAAAACCACGAGCATGGGAATAGTAACCAAACAGGCCAAAACTTTGGGAAATACAAGATAGGATTTGGTATTAATACCCATTATTTCCAGGGCATCAATTTGCTCACTTACCCTCATATTGCCCAGTTCACTGGCTATTTTACTGCCCACAACGCCTGCCAATACAATACAAACTACGGTTGGTGCAAATTCCAGTATTACGGTATCCCGTACAATTTGAGCGATGGTAGAAGGGGGTATAAGCGGACTCACTAATTGATATGAGGTTTGTACGGCACTTACTGCACCCATAAAAACAGAAATGATAACGACTATACCCAATGAACCAATTCCAATTTCCACACATTGGTGCATGAACTCTTTCCAATACATGCGCATGTTCTCCGGTTTGGTAAACATGCCTTTAAGCATTAAAAGGTAACGGCCAAAATGAGTAAAAAAATTCATTTTTTAATATGCAATGTGTGAAGTTAGAAGTACGAATGTAAGATTATTTAAGATGTTTGTAAAAGTGGCACCTCAAACAATGATGTAGTTTCTCCATATACGTCAGGGAAACAAAATATCTTCTGAAGATAACTTCTGAGAAGAAATGACAAATGGAAACAGGATCTGATTTGAAATGCTTATATATCGCTTGATATATTTTAACTCCGTTTCCACCATTTACTTTTCTTAATCTCTTCCTGTGTATTGGTTTTGCATTTGGTTTGTGCATCTACTACAGCGATCAGCACCATATTAAAGATGGCCCTGATGGAACTTCCCAACTGCAATACATGCACCGGTTTCTTTAATCCCAGTAAAATGGGGCCGATCGAATCGGTACCTGCTACTTCCTGCAACAAATTATACGCAATATTACCTGCCGCCAGGTTCGGGAAGATAAGGGTGTTCACTTCTCCGTTCAGTAATTCGGTAAAAGGATAATTCTCTTTTAATATTTCTTTATTAAAGGCTAATATACCCTGCACCTCACCATCACAGATGAGTGTAGGGTCTTTTGTTTTTACCATTTCCCTGGCTTTGCGAACAAGGGCGGCTTCGGGCGAATCACTGCTGCCAAAGTTGGAGTAGGAGAGCATCGCAATCCTGGGTTTGATATTAAACTGCTTCACCTCTTTGGCAACCAATAAAGTTATCTCTGCCAGTTCCTCTGCCGTTGGATTAAAGTTAACGGTGGTATCTGCAAGGAAAAGGGGCCCTCGTTTGGTGAACATGATATACATGCCGGCAATTTTTTTAACACCTTCATCGGTGCCGATAATTTGAAGTGCAGGGCGTATGGTATCAGGGTAATTTCTGCTCAATCCGCTGATCATACAATCGGCTTCTCCGTTTTCAATTAACATACAACCAAAATGATTACGGTCCTTCATGGCTTTGTTGGCCTCATATTTATTTATGCCTTTACGATGTCTTTTATCAAAAAACAATTCTCCATACTGCTTTCTTAACTCTTCATGCTTATCATCTTTTGGATTAATGATGGGCATGCCTTCCAGGTCAATGCCATTTTCGGTTGCCAATTGCCGGATCCTGTCTTCTTTACCTAAGAGAATGGGATACGCAACATTTTCTTCCAATACCAACTGGGCAACCTTTAATATTTTTATATTTTCAGCATCGGCAAACACAACCCGCTTAGGGTCTTTCCTGGCTTTAGTGCCGATAACCCGGCTTAACTGGTTATCCAGGCCTAAGCGGTTATTTAGTTCTGCGGTGTAGGCTTCCCAGTCAGAAATGGGATATTTGGCAATGCCACTTTCCATGGCCGCTTTTGCAACAGCCGGTGCCACCGTAGATAATAAACGCGGATCTAAAGGCTTTGGAATTATATAGGCCGGACCAAAGGAAATATTTTTTTCATTATACGCCAGGTTTACCATATCCGGTACTGGGGCTTTTGCCAGTTCAGCCAATGCATGTACCGCAGCCAGCTTCATGGCTTCATTAATTTGAGTTGCCCTTACATCCAATGCACCCCGGAAAATATAAGGGAAGCCCAGAACATTATTAACCTGGTTGGGATAATCACTGCGGCCGGTAGCCATGATGATATCTTTACGGGCAGCTACAGCAACATCATAATTAATTTCAGAATCCGGGTTAGCCATGGCAAAAACAATTGGATTTTTGGCCATGCTCTTTACCATTTCAGGTGAAACTGTATTTGCAGCGCTTAAACCAATAAATACATCTGCATCCTTAAACGCTTTAATCAGATCATAATCTTTGTATTTAGCATCAACACAAAATTGTTTCTTTAACTCGTCAAGATCAGGCCTTCCGGTATAAATAATTCCTTGCCGGTCAAATACCATAAAATTACTTTGCTTTGCGCCCAACGATTCGTAAAGTTTAATACAGGCCATAGCGGCAGCACCGGCACCGCTTACAACGAACCGTACTTTTTCAATTTTCTTTTTTTGAATGATCAGTGCATTCAGCAAAGCGGCAGCGCTGATAATGGCTGTACCATGCTGGTCGTCATGCATGATAGGTATCTTGCAGCGCTTTTTTAATTCCTGTTCAATATAAAAACATTCGGGTGCTTTAATATCTTCCAAATTAATTCCTCCGAATGTCGGTTCCAGGGATTGAACGATCTGAACAAATTTTTCAGGATCCGTTTCGTTGATCTCAATATCAAATACATCTATATCGGCAAAAATTTTAAATAAAACCCCTTTTCCTTCCATCACCGGTTTGCCGGCTTCCGGCCCGATATTACCAAGGCCCAGGACTGCTGTTCCATTGCTTATAACACCTACCAGGTTCCCCTTTGCCGTGTATTTATAAACATCTTCAGGGTTTGCAGCAATTTCCAGGCAGGGTTCTGCCACACCGGGTGAGTACGCTAAGGAAAGGTCACGTTGGGTTTTGGTTTCTTTGGTAGGTACTACTTCTATTTTACCGGGCCTTCCTTTGGAATGATATTCTAAAGCCTGTTGTTTGCGTAAGTCTTTTGACATAATATACATTTACATTACCCTCAGCCCGCTGGCAGAGTGGAAATAGAGAAGGTTATGTTTTAATTTTTTTACCAGTCCCGGTAATTAGCGGGAAACAGCAACAATGCAATTGAACATTTATCCCTGTTAACCTGTAAGGTTTTTTTTGTCAGGGAGTTGCAATTTACATAAATAGAGGGATACTATGCTTATACCAGGGGATATTAAGATTTAACTTTAAAGCTCCAGGTAATGGAAAATCCAGCTACTATTTCGCCTGCTTCATTTCTGCCATAAGACCTTGTAGTAATCATCTTTCCTTCTTTACTGAATATGGCATCTTCAATGGTTTGTTTAATAACCAAGCCATCTTCACAGGTAAATGTAGTCCGGCCGGTTGCTTTCTTTAAAAATTCACCTTCTACTTTTAATACCAACATACTTACTGACGGCTGCCGTTTGTATATATGTGCCAATGCCAAAACACCTGTGCTCATTTCTGCAGCCATACTCAGGCAGGCAAAATATGTGCTTTTAAATGGATTCTGGCTCAGCCATTTATAGGGTACGGTAGTTATACATTTTTTTTCATCGGCAAACCGGACCCTTACCCCACAAAAAAAAGCGGCAGGTAATTTGGAAAGAAGAAACAACCGGAACGTAACAGGATGTCTTATAAGCTGTAGAAACTTTTCTGTGTTGTTCATAAGAATTTTTAAATTGAATTTTGCCTATTTAATACTTCATTAAAATAAGGGGCACTTCTGCATATTAAATATCCGGTCTTATATAAACAATAATCAATTTCCGTACATCTTCGGATCCAGTGCCCGTGGTGACCACATTTCTAAAAAGGCCTGTACCTTTCTGCGGTCATAACTTTTCCTGCCATCTTCCAGGTATTCACTGTTTTGTGTATGAATGCGTTCTCCCTTTTCATTTAAGATAATGAATACCGGGAAACCAAAACGTTGTGCATAGCCATATTTTGTGAAGGTCTTTTTGTTCTCGTTCTCTTTACTGTAGTTTAAGTGATACCATACAAAACCTGCATTCATTACAGAATCAATTTTTGGATCGGCTTTACTAAACCTGGCAAACTCAATGCACCAGCTGCACCAGTTACCGCCACCCTGTAGCAGAACAAATTTATTTTCAGCCCTGGCTTTCTTTATGGCAGCAGCAATATCCTTTTCTGCATTGGCGGCCGTATCATATAATTTACTTCCTTCTGTTTGGGCATAGCCTGTATATGTTAAGAAACAAAAGAAGAATACTATAATTTTTTTCATTGAATTGGACTTTTATTTATTTACTTCTACTACACAAAGTACAGCATTCTGTTGTGTATTATCTGCTTTAAAACTGATGGTACCCCCGGCTCCGGTAGCAAAGCGCACATTGTTGATTGCATTTTGCTTCAAAGCGTCTGCAACTTTAGCTGCATAACTGCTTTGTGAACTTTTTGAAATGGCATTATTAATGGCAAACCAATCAATAGCCTGTTTAGTTACTACCACGGCAAATACATCTTTATTGCCAAGATTATCCGGTACCAGGCTTTTACCACGTGGAAACAAACGGTAACCGGTTATACCGCAAAAAGGGGAGAATGAAGTTTTGGTGGCATCATCTTTATTGGGGTAGGGAAATAAAGTATAACTGCTGCCATCTGTTTCCTGTCCGAAAATATAAATGTTGCACTCCGTTGAATTTTTTATTTCCATTTTAAATTTGGTGCCCGGTGCAACAGTACTTATCGTTTCAAAAATATTCCCTGACTTTAATTTTAAAGGAATGTATTGTTTGTCATCATTCTTTATCAGGCCGATATTACATTCAAAGGACACATTTACCGCAGCACCACGTTTTGGCATAGGGTCAATACCGTATGCTTCCCGTACAAACTCTTTAAAGTCGGCATAGCGTACCCAGGCAACACCGTTATTACCCCATTCCGGCCCCCAGCTGTTCATGATCTGAAATGCCTGTTTACGGTCGTCATAACCAATCACACACATGGCGTGCCCGCCAAAACCCATCTGGCTCCGATCTTCATCGCTGGGTGCCCACATTTCTTTTCCCATCATGCCCTGCATAAATGTTCCACCAACCATCATACCTATTACAACAGGCGCATCTTTTGCAAGGTGCTCTTTTACTGCACGAACATTTATTCCATCTACCCCTTCACCATCCGTTAATCTGGTAAAACCATGTAATTTATTTTGCGAGGCTTTATTCGTCAGCATAGAATTAGGCTGCCTGCTGCAATCCTGGTCATCGTATGGAAAATCATTGTAAGCCACCACGCCTTTGTTGCTCATAAACTCCATGGCATTTTGTATATAAGCACCCTGGCATCCTTCCAAACCAATTTGGTTGTAAACAAAGGCAGGACTGAAAGCGGTACTATTACCGCTTTGGTTGGTTGATGCAGCTTCCACAATGGTTCGGGCAGCATATACACTGCTCCACGCTACACAACTTCCCTGTTTTCCCTGGTTCTGCCTGTCGGGTGCAAATTTTAATAAAGAAACACTTTCGGGCAACGGATTTTTGGTATTATCATCTGCCAGCCCTTCGTAAACACTGGCTTTTTTAAATTCATTGGGATTAAAATTGTATCCACTTTGCGAAAAAAGATTTTTAACGGTATCTGTTACTCCTCCTCCGCCTGAATTGTTTCTGAAAAAGAAAAAATAAGCAGCAGCACCCGCCACCAGGAGTAATAATATTTTTTTGCCACCACCTCCGCCACCTTTGAATAAACCAAGCAGTATCGGTAACAGGCCCAATAATCCTCCACCGGCACCACCACCTCTTCCGCCACCACCGGATGTTTTACTGTCATCAAAGTCCTGTTGATCCTGCGGATCATCTTCCATTCGTATTGGCATAGAAATTATTTTTAGAGTTAAAAGTAAGTAGAAATTTGATAATCGCTTTAGTTGCCGGTTTAAATCGGCAAAATCATACATAATCAATGTTACTGCCGGCGATGGGCAGGTCAGCGGGTTTCTTTTTCCAGAATTTCAAACTGCCTTGATACACTTATACCGTTTTCATCTACTAACGTGATGATGTGGTTACCGGGCTGGGGATTTAATCCCATCTGGTGAAAATGTTGAGTAGTGCCTATAAATTCATCATCCAGGCTCCAGAAAATTTTTGTACCTGCTCTCCGGTGTACAGCCGTAAAAACCGTTTTTCCTTTTTCGCCATTTATTTCCAACGGCACATAAATTTTTGTATTGAGCTGCGGATAAATGATCTCTATTAATTTCCCTGTTTCAGAAAATGTACAGCCAGGCCTGAAGGGAGGCAGGGTTTTATAATCTGCATTGCGCTGCCTGTAATAATATTCCATGGCCGGTGATAGGATGAACCAGCTTTTATGCTGCATGTTTGATGGTGATTCACAAGTTTCCGTTACCCGAAAATTTCCGGCAGCATCCAGGTGAATGATTTTATGATAAGGGCAAAGAATGGCCTTGGTTCCGTTGGGCGGCATAAATAAAGTGTCCACATCCGCACAATCTATATTTGCCCTGTAGCCGCTTTGCCTGCAAATGGGCACATAAGAAAAATTAAATGTTGGTTTTTCAAACCACCTGCTGTTTGGCAACAGCCGGAAAATATCAAACAATATCGGCGCTGCAGTTTGTACTCCGGTCAAACCCGGCCTTCCTTCACCATCGGTATTGCCTACCCAAACCGCCACTACATTTTTTGTGGTAACACCAATAGCCCATCCATCCCTGAAACCAAAGCTGGTACCCGTCTTCCAGGCAATTTTTTGAGACGAAGAAAACAGTTGCCAAAGGCCTTCTTCACCGGGCCGCATTACTTCCTGCATGGCCTGGAAGGTGAAATAAATTGAAGTGGCATCTAGGGGGATTGCCCGTTTCTCGTTTCTTGTTGATTGCGGCGATGCAATATAGTTAGGAGGATGAAAATCATTTGCATCCGGTTTGCCCTGATTTTTCATTTGATGATTTAACGTTCTTGCCATGGATGCATATACACCTGCAAGGTCCCAGGGGGTTACTTCGCAACCGCCTAATATCAAACTTAAACCATAGGTATCGGCGCTGCGGTTTAAGGTACTGATGCCACACTGCTGAAGCGTTTCATAAAACCGTTGGTATTTATATTGCTGTAACATTTTTACTGCCGGCACATTCAAACTTCTGGATAAAGCCCGGTTGGCCGGCACGGCACCATCATACCCGAGATCAAAATTTTTAGGGGCATAACTTCCAATCTGGGTTGGTATATCAGGTATGATGGAATAGGGTAAGATCAAACCATCGCTTAACAGAGCAGCATATAAAATTGGTTTTAGTGCACTGCCCGGACTACGTGGGGCTGCAATAACATCTACATCAGCTTCCATTTCTTTATTGGATGCATCGGAAATATTACCAACATACGATAGTACATTTCCTGTTTCTACATCAAGTACTATGGCACAGGCATTGTTAATGCCATTGCCTTTTAAAACAGATTGGTGCTGTTGTATTATTTTTGATACATTTTTTTGAAGATTGCCATCCAGTGTTGTTTTTATTTTTGTTTCCTGTTCCCATGTTTTGTTATCCTTTTTAAAACGTTGTAAAAGATGAGAAGCATTTTGAGGAAGCCTTAACGGTTCATCAGGCAGGGGTTCCAGCTTTGCCAGTTGTGCAATGGCTGAATCCATTTTACCTGCTTCCAGTAAATTATCCAGCAGCCTGTTCCTTTTTTTCAGTAATATATTCCTGTTTTTTCCGGGATGAACCAATGACGGCGCATTGGGCAGAACAGCCAGTGCAGCCATTTCTCCCCAACTTAATTGATCAGCGCTTCTTCCATAATAGCGCCATGATGCTGCATCAAGTCCAACGATATTACTACCGAATGGTGCATGGCTTGCATAAAGCGCAAGAATTTCTTTTTTAGAACAGGACATTTCCAATCGTAAGGCAAGAATGCTTTCTTTTAATTTATTCCAGATGCTTCGCTTATCATCTCTTTTAGAAAGCCTGATCACCTGCATGGTAATGGTACTGCCACCCTGAACAACCCCTTTGTTTTTTATATTTTTAATTATTGCCCTGCCAATAGAAACCGGATCAACACCGGGATGTTTAAAAAACCGTTTGTCTTCAAATACGGTGATACAGTCAATAAATTTTTCCGGAATATTTTTATTATAAGGAAAACGCCATTGCCCGTCGGCAGCGATCGTCGCATTTAATAAATGGCCGTTCTTGTCTTCAATAACATAAGAAGTTGGTGCATGAAATAATTTATGCGGGAGTGAAAACCAGAACCAAACCAATAAACCAAACAGTACAAGTAATTTTATTTTTGTTGTAGTTCGGAGAAACTGCCCCAAACCCCTGAAGGGGCTTTTAGCACTTTTAGTATTGAATGAATTATTTTGATCTTCAGCAGTGGACACTTTGGGTATTATAATTTTTTTAGAAAACGTACGTAAAGTTCAATAAAGGTATATGGTACATGTGACCCGATTGCTATCGGGTGACACAACGATGATAAATAAAGTTAAAAAGCTGTACAAAAATTATTACTGACTTTATAAAAACCGCTGAAGGGGGTTGTTAGCCGCCGGCACGGTTTTTAAAATCCGCTTCCTTCTTCACTTTGATCTTCTCCATTTCCCTCCCCCAGGGGGATGATAGGAGGGGCTTTTATTGATTCACTACTTCCACCCACTTACCATTAACACCTGCCGTAATGCTGTTATCATACATGGCCTCGCAAAAAGTACCGGGTAAAAAGAAACGGCCCGGGTATGAAGCATTCAGTTGTATATAGTAAGTAAATGTTTCATTAGCTTTTATATTAAAATAGGTGTACACACGGTCATCACGGATATCCTGGTAGGTTGATGAAGAAGATTTGAAAGCGCCTTCGCCATCAAACATTCTTGCATTTAAAATTTCCCAGCCACCCGGAAAGATCTGTGATAAGGCCATCTGTGAATAATAACCACGCTTGCCCGGATTTGTAATTACAACTTTGGCAAGAAAGTCGCTGCCCTGTGTAAGTTTGTTAATATCAATGGCAGTACCATTTTGTGATATATAACTCACATTCATATTCAGTACTGCAGGGTTATTATTAACTTTTAAACTGTCACCGGACAAAGGTTGTCCCTGTATTATCAAACGAACATACAAGGTGTTGCTGCCTTTGTTACTGATAATAACCTGGCTGCTTCCATTTTTAAATAAAACAGGTAACTGGCGTAAATAAGAAGCTGAATTAATATCTGTAGCTTTTCCATCAACATTTCCGGCAGCGATAATTTTTGCGCCACCTGGATTTTTACCACAATACTTTGCAATGGCCATTAAACTGTAAGCCGTAGTTTGTGTACTGTACCAGCGGTCCTGTGATAGTTTTGCACAAATGCTGCGTAATAACTCATCGGCTTTACCTTTTTTACCCAGCAGGGTTAATGTTTCCAAAACCATCGCCCCGTCTCTTGTATCGGAGCCGTAGGTAAAACCGGGTGAAGTACGTACATCGAACGTTGTGGATAAGCCGCTGATAAGATCAAGTGCCGTATTATCCTGCCCGGTTAATTTATAAGCCGCTGCCAAACGCCATTTGGCTTCTGCAGATAAATATTTGAATTCTTTCAAACGGTTCATGGCGCCAGGTTCCGGAGCCTTGGCCAATGCCAGTGTATAGAGGCGATAAGATTGTGTGAGGTCACCTCCATAGAAATTTGAAGCAGAAGGTACCCAGCTGTTTGCTTTGCCACGCTGATAATTTTTCCATTGCTGCAGCATGTAATCACTTACCAGGTAGCCATTATTTTGTGCTTCCACTAAAAAATGCCCGGCATAATTGCTGCCCCATTCATCACTTTCATATCCACCGGGCCAGTAGCTAAAGCCACCGTCTGGCCGCTGAAAATTCTGCAGTTTTGAGATACCTGCTTTTACATTTTTTTCTACCTGAATTTTCTTATAATCATCAAGGTCGGTCAATTGATTCAATACCAACTGCGGGAAAACAGCAGAAGTGGTTTGTTCTATACAACCGTGCGGATATTCAATTAAATAATTCAATCGTTTTTGCAGGTTCATGGATGGGATACTTGAAATTTCTACAACGGCCGTACTTGTTGCGGCTACACCAATAGGCGAAGCGGTTGTTTTCCATTGCTGTCCTGCTGCCAGGGTAATTTCCGTTACGCTGGTAACCGGCGGATTTGGATTTCGTATATCCAGTTCTATTTCATAGCCGGCTTTTTCATTACCGGATGTTGCCAATAGTTTTATTTTTCCAATGCCAACATTTGGTTTTACCCTTACATCAAAATAAACCATCTGCTCCCCGGTTTCAGAAAAATTAATAGTATGGGTACTGGCTCCTGCCACTTCTAAAAAGGGATTTAATTGTAACGATATATTTACCTTCCTGATATTATTCTCCATGGCAAAAACAGTAACCGGTAATTTAATGGTTTCCCCCGGGCCAAGTACCCTTGGCATGGTTGCCAGCATCATCAATGGTTTTTTTACAGCTACCGTTTTTTCTGAGGCACCATAACTGCCATTGTGAGCCGCAATAACCATAGCCCTTACAGAACCAATATAAGTGGGCAGTGAAAAGGATTGTTTTTGTGTTTGATTTTTATTCAAGTGGAATGGTCCGAGAAATTTTACAACCGGCTTAAAACGGTTGGCCGTTTTTTGTTTACCGGTCCCGGCCTCATTATCACCCCCAATGGTTAAAATACGTTCCAGGTCACCACCCCAGGCACCAATCACCTGATCAAAAAGATCAAAACTCTTTACGCCTAGTGCTTCCCGTGCATAAAACACTTCATGGGGATCAGGTGTTTTAAACCTGGTAAGATCCAGTAACCCCTCATCAACAATAGCCACACAATAGGTCATTTCTTTTCCGCTTTGTTCACTTACGGTAAATGAAACATTTTGTTCGGGCCGGATGCTGGCAGCAATATTGAGTACCGGTTTGAGCAAGGTTTTTTTATCTTCTACAAAAATGGGAATAGAGCCATACATACGAATGGGAAGGTCATTGATGGTTTGCGAATGTGGCTGCAATAAACTGACCGTTGCATAAACATTAGGGGCCATGCCGGCTTCTGCTTTAAACTTCACCTGCGTTTGACCCTGCTTTGTTTCCTGCCAGAAAGATTTTATGACCCTGCTTCCATTTTCAATACTCACCAGTACCCTTCCGCCTTTACTGCTGGGGATAGTTAATGAAACCTCATCGCCAACATTATATTTTTCTTTGCCGCAAGTAAAGGATAGCATGGAAGCAGCCGTCTGATCATCATTGCCTTCCCTGCTTTGCCAGCCGGGTTCATCTATATAAAAAACAGCACCGGTGGTATGGCCGCTTTTCAGGTCTTTAACTAAGATCAAATAACGGCCCCATTCGTTTTCGGATGTACCAAAGGTCCATTGGCCACGGCCACTATTTATATGAACCGTTTCTTTCTTCAACAGTTTATTATATTCATTTTGAGTAAAATTGCTGAGGTTATCGCCGTTATCATCCCACCACCAGCGCCATTGTATGAGGTAAAACTGCACTTCCACATCATTGATCCCGGTAGTTAAATTACCACGGGGGTCAACATTTACAATTTGTGCAGTATGATTTTTTCCGGCAAGTAAAAAATCAAATGGTTTTTCTCCATCGGGTAATTTTAAGCCGGCGTAACTGCTGTAAGGACTATAAGGCAGGGTAACATTATCCATGCTGAAACTTCCGCCCGGTTCAAAAACTTTTACCATCATATTAGCGCTCAGCATACCGGGCGCTGATTCATCAATTTCAAAATTTGTTTTTAATGCGGCATTGCCTTCAGCATCCAGTGTGCCGTCGTAAATGGTTTTACTTTGTGTTGCATAATTTGAAGCGGGGTTGTCAAAATCAAAACCTGTAAATTTTGGAAAGGAGGTTTTTTTTGCATACAGGGATGCATCGATCTTTGCTTTTAAATTTTTACCCACTGCACCAAAAAGCCATTTGGCATTAATGTTCCCGGTGGTTGTATTCCCTTTTCCAAGAACGGCCTCTTTACCAAAATCCACATTTATCTTCAGCCTGTTGGGCATTACCGTTTCTACTTTAATTCGTTTTTCGAAACCGGCGCCCCCAACTTTTATTTTTACCAGCCAGTTACCCGTTGGTGATGAAGCTTCTGTATTCGTTGTAAAAAGATAAAACCCGTCTTCGGCACCGGATTGCACAGTATGTTTATACAATTGACCCTGTGGTGTAAATAAACTGAATTCAACAGGATGGTCCTTAGGTAATTTACCTTCCTTGTCTTCCACAATAAAATTCAGGTACATGGTATCGCCGGGACGCCAAACCCCACGTTCTCCAAAAATGAATCCTTTGATACCATTTTTCACTTCTTCACCGCTAACATCAAACCGGCTGAGGGGTAATGAACTTCCATCATCCAGTTTTAAATATCCCCTTTCATTTCCTTTTTTGGCAATCAATAAAAAGGGTTTCCTTTTCAGATCAATGGAAGCAAAACCATCACTTCCGCTTTTTGTTTTATTAATGATGGTTCGTTGATAGTCCAGCACTTCAAGTTCAACTCCATTCATTGGCTCTGTGGTAAGGATGTTGCTGATGGCGATCATTAAACTGTTATTACTGCCACGCTTTGCTGTAAGGCCGATATTGCTGGCTAAAATATTCCTTGTTGCCCAGCGGTCTTTATTGTAATACGATTTGCTGTTGGGATCATCCCTTCTCTGCCAGTTATAACCAAAAGGGTAATAGGTATCATACCGCTCCCAGAAAGCATCATCTTCATCTACACCGTTGCCCCTGGTATCATCATAATCACTGTAATAACCTTCTTCTTCATCACTGGCACCGGTTTGGCCGGTTGTATCGGCAGAGAGGTATAAAGAATATTCCGGCCGGAAGCCGATGGTCACTTTATAAATAGCGCCCTGTTCTGTTTTTAAAAATTTATCTATGTCTAAGGAGAAGTGTTGTTTTTTATGGAGATCGAGTGTTCTGTCATCATCAAGCCTTAAAGTTTTTTGAACAATTGGTTTGGCCACCCTTCTTAATTCATTATTACCACCTAAAGTATTTTCCTGTAAAAACTGGGGTACATTATTTTCAAAAATCTTAATAATGCTGATATCAACTGCATTCAGGTTAATGGATTCAAAAGGCAAAACAAGCCTGCCACTGTTGGGCAGTATGTTTCCTTTGCCATGAATTTTTACGGAGGGTAACCTGTTCTCAAAATTAATGTTAGATGCAAATCCTTTATCCAGTTCATCACCCCATGTATTTTTTATTCCGCTATTAATGTTTACGGTGTAGTTACCGTCTGATTTGCCATTCCCAAATACTTTTACTTCGCTGCCGTTAATGGTAAAGGAAATATCTGATTGGCCGCTGATGGTTATTAACCCGTTCAGGTCCTGTCCCACGTCAATCATATCGCTGAACTGAACGGATACATATTGCTGTGCTTCATTCATGGCAACCACAGCCAACACTTTAAAATCACCTGAAGCAGGCACCGCAACAGCCCTTTCTCCATTTACATCCATGTTCATCGGCGTTCCGTCCCATCGCAGGTTAATATGACTAACGGATGTCACCCGGTCAATATTTTCAATGGAATAGCGATGTGTTTTGGCAGCATCATTATGCTGCCAGTTTATTTTTAATGCATTATTATTTTGGGATACGGTCAACAATTTTTCCACCTGTTTACCATCTTCCACATCTGCGGTTTCCAGATCGCCACTAAAGCTCATTTTATTTTTTACAGATCCGCCCCTCAATCCATCATCCGAAATTCTGAATGAAGGTTTAACCGTTCTCATGCTGAACCGGAAGTCAGAAAATTTGTCCGGCACTTTGGTTACTTTGCCCAGTTTGAAATTTACTTCATAAAGTTGATCGGGCTTTAGCCAGGTATCAGGCTTGAATTCGATGGTTTGGGCATCCAGCCAGAATGCTTTTCCTTTTACAGAAGGGGAAATGCTGAATAATGATTCTTTAACCGCTTCGCCAACGGCATTCGTGGTATTGGCATCGGCTGACAGTTTAATACGCAGGGCAGATGTTTTTGAAATGGTGCCTGTGGTATAGGCATCAATGTATTTGCTGAAAGCCGGATCAACCTCGATCCATTTTTCTTTTTTGCTGCAGGAAAACAAAAGAAGGGTTACCATTAAGCATAACAGGGTATCGTAAAAAAATATTTTAAACTTTTTACCACCGTGTTCACAGTCGTGTTCCATAAATTTGAAATTGATTGTTGAAGTTAAGTTGAAAATGATGGATTCACCATCCTTATAGTTTTCGGGACGGCATTTTTTATTTGCTATGTAAATGTGGAAAGAAAATTTGATATCTGCAAATGGCCGGTAATCCGGCTTTAGTTAAAAGATATGTAAATAAGGAAACGGTTGGTTTTAAAATGCTTAGTTGATTTTAACCACGTCAACTTTATAGGTTCCATTGGTTAAGGAAGAGGAGGTTTCCTGGATGTAGCCACCGGCAGATGTTTCGATGATCTTCACACGGATCTCCATGTTGGATGGGAAGTCAATTTTATTTTCGTTCCGGATCACCTTATCAAGTTTTAGTGTATACGTACAGTTGTTCTGCCAGGTAATTCTGAACCGAACTACCGCTTTCAGGGTTTCGCTGGACTCGGTTTGGTACATGCCTTTTCGTTCTGCCATGGTTATTACCCCCACCCTTGTATCTGCGATCCTGTACCTGCCTTCCCTGAAACGGGAACAGTCGGAGGGCTGGCTGAAGAGGGCAGGTCCCGGAAAAAACAGGAAAGTGAGCAGAAATAATTTTTGCATGGATGAACATTAAATTACCGGAACTGTTTAAGCCGGATAAAAATACACAATAATAAACGCTCAATTATCAACCCGGTTGCCCGCAGGCATGTTTTCAAGTGTGGGTCACATTGTAAATGTAAAAGGTTAATTAAAGAGTATTGAAAATTTACCTGTTGACCATTTAAATCACCTGGTTTCTAAGTAAGTCTTCAAATTCATCCCTTCTCCTGATCAATTTTACGTTGCCATCTTTTACCAGTACTTCGGCAGGTTTTAACCGTGAGTTAAAGTTACTGCTCATTTCAAAGCCATAAGCACCGGCATTATAAAAAACAAGGTAGTCGCCTTCCCGTATCTCGTTTATTTTCCTGTCAAATGCAAATGTGTCTGTTTCGCAGATGTTGCCTACCACATTATAAATTCTTTCTGCTCCGCCGGGGTTGGAAATATTTTCAATATGATGATACGCATCATACATCATCGGCCTTATTAAATGATTAAAACCACTGTTTACACCGGCAAACAATGCTGCAGGAGTCTGTTTGATCACATTGGTCTTAACTATAAAATAGCCTGCCTGGCTTACCAGGTATTTTCCGGGTTCAAACCAAAGTTCCAGACCTTTTACCTTCGGATTTTCAAATTGTGTAATAGCCTGGGCAATCTTTTGTCCAAGCAAATCAACATCTGTTTCATTATCACCGGGTTGATAAGGAACTTTAAAACCGCTGCCCAGGTCCAGGTATTTTAAATCTGGAAAGTGCTCAATTGTATTCAGCATCACATCCAGACCCAATAAAAAAACATGGATGTCTTTTATTTCGCTGCCGGTATGCATATGAATACCTTCTACATTCAGGTTGGTGGTTTTTACCACTCTTTCAATATGCCGCATCTGGTGTATGGAAATACCAAATTTACTGTCCACATGCCCGGTTGAAATTTTAAAATTGCCTCCCGCCATAATATGCGGATTCAACCGGATGCATACCGGGTAACTGTTTCCGAACTTATTGCCAAACTGTTCAAGAATAGAAATATTATCAATGTTGATATGAACGCCCAGTTCTTTTGCCTGAACAATTTCGTCAAAGTCAACACAGTTTGGTGTATAGAGTATATCTTCAGGTTTAAAGCCGGCCATCAATCCCAACCTGACTTCATGAATGCTTACACAATCAAGCGAAGCGCCTAAACTGTTTATATATTTTAATACGTTAACATTGGTAAGTGATTTACAGGCATAAAAAAAACGGGCATTGGAATCTTTAAATGCATTCTTCAGTTTGTTGTATTGCCCGGCAATACGTTCTGTATGGTAAACATAAAGAGGGGTACCAAATTCATTGGCAGTATCAACCAATTGTTGGTGGGTGAGTGTTTGTTGCATTCAGCGAAAATAATAAATGAATCGCTGATTCTGATGATTGAAATGATTTCGCAGATATTACGCAACAATTTCCTGTATCTGTGTAGGCTCTAAATTCGCATTGCGTATAGCAATACCTCTGACGGCATTGGCAGTAAAATCCATAAATGCTTTTTTGGTAATGTCATCATCTCCAGCCATTGCCGGTATGCCCGTATCTCCTCCTTCACGTATGCTTTCAACAATTGGTATTTGTCCCAGGAAAGGAATGTCAAATTCTTCGGCTAAATTTTTACCACCATCTTTTCCAAAAATGAAATATTTATTATCGGGTAATTCTGACGGAGTGAAGTAACTCATGTTTTCTACCAGACCAATAACCGGTACTTTTAATTGAGCCTGTCCAAACATGGCAATTCCTTTTTTAGCATCGGCCAATGCTACTGTTTGCGGTGTGGTAACCACGATAACCCCTGTAACCGGTACTGTTTGTACAATGGTTAAATGAATATCGCCCGTGCCGGGGGGCATATCAATAACTAAATAATCCAGTTCGCCCCAATCTACCTCACTTACAAACTGCCGGATTGCGCTGCTTACCATCGGGCCACGCCAAACCACGGCCTGCTTTTCATCAATGAGTAAACCAATGCTCATCATTTTGATGCCGAATTTTTCTATTGGTATTATTAATCCTTTGCCTTCCACTTCTTTCATCAGCGGCCTTTCGCCCCTTACGCCAAACATAATATGCTGGCTGGGTCCATAGATATCTGCATCCATTAAGCCAACTTTTGCACCGCCCTGTGCGAGTGCCAATGCCAGGTTTGATGAAACAGTGCTTTTACCAACACCTCCTTTACCACTCACCACCGCAATAATATTTTTTACGCCGCTTAAAATTGTTTTTCCATCTTTCCTGTTACTGCTGGTATTACTGGTAAAATGTACGGTAACAACAGCCTCCTTATTCACCAATAATTTTACGGCATTAATACAGGCATTCATGATCATGTCCTTTAACGGACAGGCAGGGGTAGTAAGCACAACGGTAAATGAAACATTATTGCCTTCAATCTTAATATCTTTTACCATATTCAGGGTCACCAGGTCCTTGCCAAGATCAGGTTCCTGCACATTGCTTAATGCTTTTAAAATAGCTTCGTTTGTCATCGTTCAATTATTTGTTAAAAAACCAATTGTAGCCCTAAAATTAACCATTGATGCCCTTACTTTGTTTATTAATTGCGGAATGTTGGTATTTTCGGGATATGCATTTATTTTTCATATCTGCGTTGTTATAAATATAATTTTGTTATTTGTTGATTTTTATAAAAAAACAATAAATAATCTCCGTTTAGCGGCATACCCATAATGATCTTTTTTGAATGAAGAAATTAATACTATACTTTTTTACTGCTATTTTATTTTTACCTGTTGCTTCCAATGCCCAGTTTGAAACTTTTAAGGATTCAGTGGTTCAGTTATATGGCATAGTGATGACTGCCGACAGTTTAAAAGGCCTGGAATCGGTTAGTGTGGTTGTAAAGGGGCAGAACAGGGGTACCATTACTACCGGTAAAGGGGTTTTCAGTATTGTTGTTTTAAAAGGGGATATTATTGAATTCACCAGTATTGGATATAAGCCTAAGATCATCACTATACCCGTAAACCTTGAAGGCAACCAGCATAGTGTTATACAACTGATGGTAACAGATACCATTTACCTGGCGGCAACCATCATCAAAGCAAGGCCAACAAAGGCGCAGTTTGAAAGGGATTTTTTAAATACAGAAATACCCGACGATTATATTACCATTGCCAGGAAGAATAACAATGCAGCCACCCGGAAAATATTAGTGGCAAATCTTCCCACAGATGGAAGGGAAGCCAGTAACCGTTATTTAAAACAAGCCGGCAATAAAGCTTACTATGCCGGGCAGGCACCACCAATGAATATCTTTAATCCTTTTGCCTGGGCCGAGTTTATTAAGGCCTGGAAGAGGGGTGATTTTAAGAAGAAGTAACGCCTTTTGCCTGCGCTATCCGTCAAAGAAATATTCACCAAAATTCTATTGATTTACTTTCTTTGTTATCAGAAGTAAAAAAAGTATTATGAATTCTTCGCACAAATCCACCCTGCCTTTAGTTAAGGCCGGTAATAAGGAGTTAGCGGGTAAAATTTTTCTCATTGGCTTCATGGGGTCCGGAAAAACGCATTGGGGTAACATATGGGCAAAACAGCAATCGGTACATTTTTTTGACCTGGATGGAGTGATTGAAGAACTGGAAAAAAAAACGACCGCTGATATTTTTGAAAAAAAGGGGGAAGACTATTTCCGGAAAAAGGAAACGATGGCTTTAAAAACATTTGCCAAAATTAATAAGGGTATCATAGCCTGTGGGGGAGGAACCCCATGCTTTAATGATAATATGAAATGGATGAATGATCACGGCACCACGGTTTACCTGCAATCTGCAGCCCAGGATATATTTGACAGGGTTTTGGAAGAACAGGAACACAGGCCATTAATAAAAAAATTAAACAGGGCCGAGCTGTTTTTTTTTATTGAACAAAAGCTTAAAGAAAGGGAGCCATATTATAAAATGGCAGATATTATTTTGAAAAGCAATAAACTGGATGAATTCAGCTTTTTAAAAAAGATCCTGAAAAAGCCGTCTAAAAAATTCAAATAAGGGTATGCATAAAGGATTTATTAAAACCGCAGCCGTTTCAGGTGCTTTGGCAGTACTGCTTGGAGCCTTTGCTGCACATCGTTTAAAACAAATTTTACCTGCTGATATTCTTCAAATTTTTGAAACCGCAGTTCGTTACCAGTTCTATCATGTATTTGCTTTATTGGCTGCAGGTATCTTATATACTGCGTTTCCGGGAAAATTAATGAAATGGGCCGGTTATTTTTTTATTGCCGGTATACTATTGTTCAGCGGGTCGTTGTATTTTCTTTGTTATATAAAATATAATGCATTGCCATTAAACGGAGCAGGGGTGATCACTCCTGTTGGGGGGGCTGCTTTTATTGCGGGATGGGTATTGTTATTTGTGGCCATCATTAAACGGGCCCCGTAGTTGCCGTATTAAAACTGGGCAACTTTCCTGCGCAACGTAATCAGTGTTCCGTGCTTATTTTCAATACTGAATTCAATATGCACATCAGCCATTCTTTTTTTCATATTTTTTAAGCCATTTCCAAACTGGCGGAGTGCATCAAGATTAATTCCGATACCATTATCCTGGATACATAAAGTAAGTACATCCCCTGTACGGGTTAATGTAATATTGGCCTCCGATGCCTGTGCATGTTTAAGAATGTTGTTTAATGCCTCTTTTACCACCAGGAAAACATTTCTTCTTATCTCACCAATGACTTCAATATTAGGAAGGTTCTCAGGAATGCTGATCCTGCATTGAACACCGGTATTTTCAAAATACTCGAGGGCGTAACTTCTTATATACGCGATCATATTACCCAGAGAATCATTGCTGCTGCTCATGCTCCAGATGATGGCATTCATTTTATTTAATAATTCATTGGCTGAAGAAGATATTTTATCAATCTCGGGAATGGGGTTATTGGTTAATTTACTTTTTGCCAGTTCGCTGTACAGCCTGATCGTTGTCATCCCCGCACCCAGGTCATCATGCATATCGGCACTGATCCTGTTACGTTCTTCCTGCTGGGCTTTAATAACGGCCAGCTGTGTTCCAAATTCTTTTTTCTCCGCTTCCAGTTTCAATGCTTCCTGTTCTTTAATACCGCGGATCAACTCACTTCTGTTCTTATACGATAATCCCAGAAGAAAAAAGACGAGTTCAAAAAAAATGCCTGTGTAATAATAGAATAAGGCAGAAACATAAATAGAGCCGGGTTTAACCGCAAACCATATTATGCCAAGTGAAATGGCAGAAAAAAATACCAGTATTGCATTTCCGGCGGCTATATAATTAAAAAGCCGGTTTCGTTTTTTGAATGCTAAATAAATAAAGGCCAAACCAATGGCCAGTATAAGAAATTTCATACTATTTTCAAGAAAATACTGGGGTTGGTAGGTATCTGTTAAAAAGTTCAGATATGTATAAACACACAGTAATAACAGAATGAAACGTTCAGCGAATTTTAAGATCCTGTCCAGCTGCTCATAATTGGTTTTAGTGTTCAGGAATTTCCTGGTAAAAGTGATGTAGCATATGGTGCCCGTAACTAATAGAAAAAAATCAAAATAACTGAAGTAAAGTTTTGTAAAATAAGTGGTGGTTCTGGCAACATATGAATTAAAAAAGATCAGAAAAAACATGCACAGTGAATAAAGTGCATTATACAAAAATTCGGGTTTGTAACTAATGATGAAATTGGTTATCATAAACAAAATCATCATTAATAATACACCGCTTAATACAAGGCCAAAGATCTGCATATTACTTTTGTGGCCAAGAATGAATAGTTTGTAATTCTCAACAAATCCTTCAGGAATAAAAAGCGGGGTAATCGCAGTAAATTCATGCTTAAGCGGTTTCAGGTAAACCAGCGCATTAACCTGTTCACCGGCGGAAAGGGTTAATTTCCGGTAACCGGATATACTGTCGGCATTATTAATTTTTACAGGTTGTTCGCCTATCTTATATAATTCTATTTTTGTATAATGGGAGCCGGGGTATAAGTAAACCGTTGTTGCCTTTTCTGAATTATTACTTAAAAAAACCTTCAGAAAATAGGAAAAGGTGACCATACCGGGAGGTAACTTTTTACGGAACTTAAAACCGGCTAAAGGGATAAACGGTTTTTTTAAAACCTCAGCCATTGAAAGGGATGAAGAGCTGTCAATTAATAACTGTGTTTTTGAGAGCAGGCTGCTGTCTTCAATTATTGAAGCGATATTTATCCTGTTGGAATCTGCCGTGAACTGGGCATTGCAAAATAAAACGGTAAAGTAAAAAAGGAAAAGGGCAGTAAAACGTTTCAATGCTGAATGTTTTATCAAACCTACATAAATTCAATGATACGGCATATCGCCTGTCCATTTTTTTGCCGTGTATTTGAAGCAGGGGTTTTCTATATCTTTGCTTTCAATGGCCAATAAACTAAAATCTACAAAAACCAAATCTGTTGATCCTGACCAATTGAAACAGGAAAAGGAAGAAACGGTAAAAGTAAAACAATTGCTTAAAGATGAACGTACGCATAAAATTGCAGGGAGTATTTTACTGCTTTTAGCTTTCCTTTTTTTCATTGCTTTTACTTCTTATTTGTTTACCTGGGGCGAAGACCAGGACAAGTTCAGTTACCGGATGCTGCTTGCCAATGATATTAAAGTGCAGAATTTACTCGGCACCTTTGGCGCTTTCATCTCGGAGATTTTTATTCGCCATGGATTTGGAATAGCTTCTTTTCTTATCTGTACTACTTTTTTTGTTATTGGAATAAACGGGTTCTTTGGTAAAAAGGTCTTTTTGGTTTCCCGGAATATTAAATACCTGGTACTTGGTTTACCGGTTATAAGCCTGGCTGCGGCCGTTATTTTCCGGGGCATGCCTTTTCCCTGGGGCGGTGCTGTTGGTGATATGATCAGAGACTGGATGTACAAAACAATAGGACAGGTTGGTACCATTGCTATTCTTACGGTAGCCGTTCTTTCTTATATCATCTGGCGGTTTAACCCGGTGTTTACATTTCCGGCTAAAAAAATTACCGGCCATACAGATGAAAATATTAATGCGGTTGACGAAAATATTTCTGAAAAAGTGGAATGGACCTCAACGGAGGTACCGGTTACTGTAAAAGCAAACTCATTGAAGGAAAATGGCGGTTTGATGGAAATACCAACGCAGATTGATCCGGCGTTGAATCAGGATCTTACTATTACTGAAAAAGAACAGTCGGAAAATATACCGGTACTTAAAGAGGCCGGAATAATTCATCAGCCGGCTGAACCGTTAAAAATAACGTCTAAAGAAAGTCAGCTTCCGCTGGAAATAAAAACGGTTACGGATAAAATGCCGGATGAAACAGCTTTTGCAAAAATGCCTGCCACAAAACCTTATGATCCCATTCTTGACCTTAGGGATTATAAGTATCCGGTGCTTGACCTTTTGGAAAATCATGGCAGCGATAAAATTGTACAGGATCCGAATGAACTGGAGAATAATAAAAACCAGATCATCAATACCCTGAAGAACTATGATATCGAAATTCAAAAGATTTATGCTACGGTGGGCCCTACAGTTACCTTATATGAAATTATACCGGCTGCCGGTGTCCGCATTTCCCGGATAAAAAACCTGGAGGATGATATTGCCCTGAGCCTTGCCGCCCTGGGTATACGTATCATTGCTCCCATTCCCGGTAAGGGAACCATTGGTATTGAAGTACCCAATGCAAAAAAGACCATTGTGAGTATGAAGACCTTATTGTCTTCCGAAAAATTTCAAAAAAATAATTTTTCATTACCCATTGCTATCGGTAAAAAAATTGACAATGAAAATTTTATTGTTGACCTTACCACTATGCCGCATTTGTTAATGGCAGGGGCTACGGGGCAGGGTAAGTCGGTTGGATTAAATGCCATATTGGTTTCCCTGTTATATAAAAAACATCCATCTCAGTTAAAATTTGTGTTGGTTGATCCCAAAAAAGTGGAATTGAGTATTTATAAAACCATAGAAAATCATTTCCTTGCAAAACTACCCGGTGAAGAAGATGCCATTATCACGGATACTAAAAAAGTGGTACATACATTAAATGCACTCTGCATTGAAATGGACAACCGTTACGACCTTTTAAAAGAAGCCGGTTGCAGAAATATAAGGGAATACAACGAAAAATTTGTTTCCCGCAAACTGAACCCCGAAAAGGGGCACCAGTTTTTACCGTTTATTGTTTTGGTGGTAGATGAATTTGCTGACCTGATCATGACCGCCGGCAAAGAAATTGAAATGCCCATTGCCCGTTTGGCACAATTGGCAAGAGCGGTGGGTATTCATTTGATCATCGCCACTCAAAGGCCATCTGTAAATATCATTACCGGTACCATTAAAGCAAATTTCCCGGCACGAATCGCATTTAAAGTAAGCAGTAAAATAGATAGCCGTACCATATTAGATACAGGTGGTGCCGAGCAATTAATTGGTAAGGGCGATATGCTTATCAGTTATAATGGTGATATTGTCCGTTTGCAATGTGCCTTTGTGGATACACCTGAAGTAGATAAGATTGTAGACTTTATAGGGGCACAACGTGGCTATCCACAACCCTTTTTATTGCCTGAATATATTGATGAAAAAGAAATGGAGGGCAGGGATTTTGACCTTGGAGATAAAGACCCGTTATTTGAGGACGCTGCAAGGTTAATTGTGGCCAGCCAGATAGGAAGTACCTCTTTATTACAACGCCGGATGAAACTTGGATACAACAGGGCTGGCCGGTTAATGGATCAACTGGAAGCAGCGGGCGTGGTGGGGGGAAACCAGGGAAGCAAAGCGAGGGAAGTGCTGGTAAAAACAGAAAATGATCTGCAGCAAATGCTGAATGCATTAAATTAAAAACTGAGTAGTGAATCGTCAGGCGTGAATTCAGATTTGGCTCATCACGCAAGGCTCACTGCTCACTATGCACAATTCACATGTCTAAATATCTTATTATCGGCCTTGGTAATATTGGTGCAGAATATGCAAATACCCGCCACAATATTGGTTTTGACGTGGTGAATGCATTTGTATTAAAACATGGTGGTAGTTTTAAAGTGGATAGGTTGGCTTATGTTGCTGAAGTAAAATGTAAAGGAAAACAATTGGTTTGCATTTGTCCAACAACGTACATGAACCTAAGCGGAAAGGCATTTAAATACTGGATGGATAAAACAAAAGTACCACTGGAAAATACCTTGACCATTATGGACGACCTGGCCCTGCCATTGGATAAAATACGGTTACGGTCAGGTGGTTCAGATGCAGGGCATAACGGTTTAAAAGATATTCACAATACAATCGGCACAGTTAGCTACCCAAAGCTTCGGTTTGGCATCGGTAATCTATACCCCAAAGGCATGCAGGCCGATTTTGTATTGGGTAAATGGTTAAAAGCAGAAGAACCGGTTGTAGGGCTGAAGATTGAAAAATGTGTTGAAGTTATTGAGTGTTTTGTAACTGCCGGAATTGAACAGGCAATGACCTTATACAATAATCTTTCTATTACGCCTTAAATTAATTACTTATCTGATTATTATAATATACATTGTTGTTTCTTTTAGCCTATTTGTCTATATTCGTGCCTGAACCGTGATACCTTAAATAAAGCGATAGATGAAGATAATATGTGTAGGCCGTAATTATGCGGATCATGTAAAAGAACTAGGTAATGAAATACCGGATGAGCCGGTTTTGTTTATGAAACCCAAGAGTGCATTGCTGCAAAGCCATACACCTTTTTATTATCCTGAGTTTACAAATGAG
>JANOGE010000159.1:0-18424 GCA_031414035.1 Chitinophagaceae bacterium
GCAGCAAGCCGGTATTGTTTACGGTCATAGGCAATATCTCCCAGTCTTAAATATGCCCTGTTCCGGTAATTGATATTGCTTTCGTTATATTTGAGGCTTTTATTAAAGTAAATGAGGGCTGTGTTGGTATCGGGTTTTTGAAGTGAAAGTTGACCGGCGGAGAAATAAATGATATCCCGGTAAGCTTCAAACTTGTCTCTTTTGCCCATCTTTACCAGGTTCTCAATACTGCGGTCCAGTTGTTTTGGATCACCCGCTTTCTTCAACATCTTGGCATTATTCAGCTGGGCATAAATGTCCATTAAGGGGTCAATAGTGTGCTTTGATGCTTTGTAATAGTAATCGGAAGCCTTATCATAATTACCGTTCAGTTCATATAACTGGGCCAATAAGAATTCCCATCGTGATTTATCCTGTTTGGTATCGGAATTACTTATGGCTTTTTCCAGGTGAGTGGCAGCACTGTCATAACTTCCCTGTCTGAAAAACCAATAAGCTGTTATTTCTTCCAGGTCATTTTGTAATCGTTTGGGAAGATTCGGGTCGTTTTGTAAAGTATTGATCAGCCCTCCCGATTCACCAAATTCTTCCTGCTCTATTAAAGTACGGGCCAGCCAGATAATAGCATCATTACGACTGGGTGGTTTTGCCGTTAGCTTTTGTAAAATATTTCTTTTTTCTTTACTGGCAATAGAGATGCTGTAGCCGCTTGCAGCTGAATTCGTACCCACAACCTTATCATCATCATCATTTTTTCTTTTTCGGGGAAAAAGGTTATAGTTGATGAACTGAAAGGTCATCAATGCCGAATCAAAATCTTTTCGCAAAAAATAAGCTTTGCCTATCAGCATGTACATATTATCGATCCAGTCATTGCGGAGATCATGTAATAAAATGCCGGCCGTGGAAGTATAAATTACAGAATCGAGTTCGGTTTTTTGAGTAGCCGTATTTTCCAAAGAGAAAGGATAAAAACCCAGCATATTGGCATAATCTTCTTTAAGTGAAAGTTTTGCCCTTTCAATAACCGTATTTACCCGGGTATTGGCATTATAATAATAATTGTAATGGGTAATGGTGTTTTGTGTAAAATTACGGGGTACGGTAAATTTTTTATCTGCCGTCTTTTCCGATCCTAATTTTCTGTTCTCGAATTTTTCCGGTTTTTTCTGTTTTCCAAAAGGGTCTATCGTCCATGTTGGTTGTGAAATTATAAGATTTGGGAATCCAAATAATATCAAAAAGATCATCAATAGGTTTACAGTTCTCTTCAGCATGAATCAAAAGGTTGAATAACAGGGTTAAATATCGGCAATTTTTGGTAAATAATGCAGATAAATGGGATCATTTAATGCACTTTAATACTTTTTTGTGATGATGGAAAAGGTTAAGGATTAATGAATTTAACCGCTTTAGATGAATACGGGCTTTTTGGGAGTTTTTAAATTGCTTTTTCACCTGCATTTGTTAATTTTATCGTTCAACAAAAAATTATGGCAAAACTGGATGCCAACAGTACTTTAAAACGGTTGCAAAACCGTTACCGCCTGGTGGTTATGAATGAGGATACGTATGAAGAAGTGGTTAAATTTAAACTTAGCCGGTTAAGTGTATATATCTTTTTAAGTACTTTATTCGTTGTAATGGTAGGCCTTATTATTGCATTGCTTGTTTTTACCCCATTAAAATATTACCTGCCCGGTGCCGGTTATGGCAATGCAAAACAAATGAGGGAATATAAAATGCTTAAAATACGTACCGATTCTATGGAACAGGCGCTGCTTTATAAACAGAATTATTTTGATGACCTGCAAAAAGTACTGCGGGGTAAGTTGCCTGTTTTAGACACCAATAAACTCAGGCTGCCAAAAGTTGAAAACAGTGTAGAATAATTATAAAAAAATATAAAATGTAAGTATATGTTTAATTCAAAATCCAGGTCTTCTTCTGAAGCAGCTTCTTCAAATGCCAGCACTATGATAAATTCGGGCACTACCATATCCGGCGATATAGAAAGTAATGGCGACATTCGAATTGACGGTATTTTAAAAGGAAACCTGAAGGGGAAAGCTAAAATTATTATCGGCACTGAAGGTATTGTTGAAGGTAATATTGAAGGACTTCAGGCTGATATCATGGGGTATGTTACCGGTACCATAAAAGTGCAGGAACTTTTGTACCTACATGGAAATACCAAAGTACACGGTGATATTTTTGCAGGAAAATTACAGATAGAACCTACTGCGGTTTTTAACGGGAAATGCCATATGGGTGCCAATGTAGTAGAATTAAATAACGGTATAGCCAATGCTGTAAATCAATAAATTTGTTTTAATGAACCCCCGTTATAAAGTTTTACTTCCTTTATTAATCAGCTTTTTGATTTTAACGGCAATTATTTTTTCTGCAAAACTATTTTATACGGATAACCTCATTGATTTTACCGTAATAACATGGGCAAACTGTTTATTCTTCCTGATCAGTCTTTTTGTGTTCAGGATGCAGCATACCGCTATGCAAAACAGCAACCCTAATGTTTTTATACGGAGTGTAATGACCGGAATGATCATTAAAGTATTTGCCTGTCTTACTGCCGTTATAGCGTACTATTTTTTAAGTGGAAGGTTGTTTAATAAACCTGCGGTGTATATTTCCATGATCCTCTATATTATTTATTTAGTAGTGGAGGTAAGGACAATCATGAAGTTGAACAAAAGTAAAAATGCCTAAGCAGGAAGCCCCACTCTTACAGTTGCAATCTTATTTACCTGCGGGAAGTTTTGAAGAGGTATTGTATTACCTGCAGCATTACCATGTTCATCTTACCATCAGCCGGAAAAGACAAAGTATCCTGGGGGATTACCGCCATGCCGTATCCGGTAAAAATCACCGGATCAGTGTTAATGGAAACCTGAATAAATATGCATTCCTGATCACTTTACTGCATGAACTGGCACATCTATTTACCTACGAAAAATCCGGACACCGTGTAGCGGCACATGGGCCGGAGTGGAAGAATGAATTTGGTAAAATACTTGCCCAATTTTTATTGCAAAAAGTTTTTCCTGCCGATATTGAAAAGGCATTACTGCATACACTGCAAAACCCCGCTGCCAGCAGCTGTGGTGATGAAAAATTGTTAAGGGTGCTGCATAATTACGATGAAAAAAAGGACCGTATCCACTTGATAGAACAGGTGCCGGATGGCGCATTATTTGAAATTAAGGGAGGACGTATTTTTAAGAAAGGTGAAAAGATCCGTAAAAGGTATAAATGTGTGGAAGTAAAAACAGGAAGATTTTATCTGTTTAGTGCCGTTTATGAAGTAAGTATTGTATAATTTATACTTCCAGGTCTTTTATCATCCATACATCACAGCCGGTATGCCCGCTGTTTCCCTCTGCTGCCGATAAATAAGTAAATCCCATTTTTTCATACATGGGTATGGCAATGATCAATTCGGGCATTGTTTCCAGGTAGATCTTTTTATAACCCAGATCTTTTGCTGCCGTTATACATTTTTGCATAAGTTTTTTACCAATACCTTTACCCCTTGCTGCCGGGGAAAGATAAAGCTTTACCAGTTCACAGGTTCCAGCAGACAGGTTTGTTGTAGGGTAAATGCCAGCACCACCTATTATTTGTCCGTTTAATTCACCCACATAATAAACACTGCAGGCAACTTTAAAAACTTCAAACAAATGGTCAGTGGTATCATCAAAATAAACAGTACCTGGTTTATTGGCATTAAATTCTTTTAAAGTATCTCTTATGATCTTTGCCAGGGCAATATTATCATCTTGTTTTATGGTTCTTATCGTAAGTTCCTGCTTCATGATAGAAAGGTAATTCCTGTTAAAAAACCGGAGTGTAATTTAATCAGGAAGCCGGGTATTAAAAAAATCATTTATTTTCGGTATAAATTTAACCCCCACACCTGGTTGCCTGAAATAAAAAAATACAGCGAAGAAGAATTGGTATTGTTGCTTCAAAGCAGGGATCAGCAGGCATTTTCATACCTGTATGACAACTATGCTTCGGCATTAAATGGTATTATATACCGTATGGTTGAAAACCGCGAACTGGCAGAAGACATTTTACAGGAAGCATTTGTAAAGATTTGGAATAACTTTTCGGGTTACGATACAACTAAAGGCAGGTTGTTTACCTGGATGCTTAATATTACACGGAATCTTACTATTGACACATTAAGGAGTAAAGGATATAAAAAGCAGGCTAAAATCTCAGGCGATGAAAATTCCGTAAGTAACGTGACCGACGACAGACGTATGGCAGAACGTTTTGATGCCATGGGATTAAGAAAGCAACTGGTAAAATTAAAGCCTGATCAAAGAAGTATAATTGACCTTGCCTATTTTAGCGGGTATACCCAGGATGAAATATCCAAAGAGATGGGTATTCCGTTGGGTACGGTTAAAACGAGGATGCGGGCAGCAATTATTGAATTAAGAAAAATATTGGAATACAATTAAATTGAACGCACAGGAAATCATATCATCAGGATTATTAGAGCTTTATTGCATGGGGCTTACTTCTGCAGATGAAACGGCTGAAGTGGTTCAATGGGCCCAACTATATCCTGAAGTAGGGGCTGAAATTGAATCCATCCGGTCAGGGCTGGAAAGCTATGCCCTGGCACATGGAGTAATACCTGATCCATCCATTAAACAAAAATTATTTGCAACCATAAATACAAAACCAACTGCCCCGGTCATTGATTTAAAAAATCCAGAAAGAAACAGAACAAAAATTTTTCCCATCTCTCCTTTTTGGAAATATGCAGCAGCAGCCGGTGTTGTTTTGTTTATTGGAAGCCTGATCTTAAATTATACTTTTTATAATAAATACCAAAGCGCTGATACTGAATTGGCAGCTGCCCGATCTGAACTTCAACAGCAAAAAGAAATAGCAAAAGCTATGAATGCTGATATGGGGGTAATGACGAATAAAGATGCCATGCCTGTTTCATTGGCAGGAATGCCTGATGTACCTGATGCGGCTGCCAGAATATACTGGATAAAGAATACAAATGAAGTTTATATTGATCCTTCCAATTTACCAAAGGCCCCATCCGGAAAGCAATACCAGTTTTGGGCAATTGTTGATGGAAAAGCTGTAAATGGGGGTATAATTACCACGCAGATTAACGGTAAAACCGTTCATATACAAAAAATGAAAAGTTTTGGAAATGCCCAGGCTTTTGCCGTTTCTCTTGAGGATGCTGGTCCTGAAACCCCTGCACCTACCAAAGTGATGGTGATGGGTAAAATATAGTTTCCTTCTTTTGTTGATTCACATTTTTATTTATTCTATTTTTTACAGGGTTTTCATCGGCTGATAACCGTTACATATTTTTTCAGAAAAAATAGATTCAAAACATTTTATCTGCAGATACTGATGATACAATAAATATAAAATATAAACCCCTGTTCAGTATGGAGAAAGGGCTCTATCTAAATACGTTTTCAGGAACGGTCAATAACTTGGAAAACCTCCGATTCTGGAGCCACTGCTGTTGTACACGGATAAATTGCAGCTTTTATCATCCTGGGCACCAAAATAACCGATCCTTGTATCTGCATTGTTATAAATGCTGAACCTGCCGCCCACATTTGGGGTAGATAATTCCATGGATATTTTTTCATCATTCACTAATGCCAGGTAACCACCACCCTGGGCTGTACGGGTAAGCCAAACCATTTTTTTGCCATTGTGATCATTGATCTGTAAATACCCGGCACTGCTTTTTGTAACACCAATTTCCATTACTTCCTTAACATCCGAATTATAAAGTGCCATATAACCGCCCCCTTCGGATGTCCTGGTAACTTTAAAATTCAGATTCCCATTCGCATCAAAAGTGTTGATGGCTCCTGCTCCGCCGTCTGATGTAAATAACCGTACTAATTTCTGGCCACCGGTTGAGTATGTAGCTAACTGGCCATTGCCCTTTTCTTTATTTAATAATAATAATACATTACCATTATCATCCACCACCTGGAAAGCTTTTGCTTTTACCAGATCAGGGATTTCTGCTTTTTTGCCTGACGACATTAATGCAACGGCAATTAAAATAACTACTGATGTGCCAAAAAATAACTGGTAAGCCCTCAGGCTTTTCTCTAATTTGGCCATTCTTTGTTCAATCTGGTTCATACAATTATTTTTAAGGGTTAATGATATAAAATATTATATAAAGTAACGGTATTACATGTTAAAATGCAATACCCCTGCCTGTATTTTATTTTGTAAGAATGGAATAAACAGCAGTATCTATAAATTTACCCCGGAAATAAAAGTCTTCTTTAAAATAGGCCTCTCTTATAAAACCGGTTTTTTCAAGCAGAATACCTGAGACGGCATTATCGGGATTGATATGCGCTTCAATACTGTGTAATTTCATTTCATTAAATCCAAAATCAATAACCGCCTTCAGGGCTTCCTTCATCAATCCTTTATTCCAAAAATCGGGATGCAGCATATAGCCAATTTCGGCACGGTAATGCTGGGTTATTATTCTCCATAAACTGATGTTACCGATTATAGTATCAGGCTTATCCGGTAAGGAAATTCCCCAGAGAATACTTTCATTGTTATCTATGGCTGCATTTATTTTCTGAATAAAAGCGGTTGCCTCTTCCAGTGATTTTGTTTTTTCACGGTCAATATACCGCATCACGGTTTCATCCGACCTGAGGAACAATATTTCAGGAGCATCATCATCTTTCATTCTTCTCAGTAAAAGTCTTTTGGTTCTTATTTCGGGAAAAGGAGAGAAGTTTAATTCGAGCATAAAATAAAAATTGCAGCCGTAATTTAACGGATATTAACCGGCTTAAATAAAACCCCATCCGTTTAAAAAAAGATGGGATTTAATAAAATAATTAAAGTTCGGGCCTTTTGCTGTCAGGCTACTGCCTTATTTACCAGTTCAGCTGCTTCACTTAACTGAATAGCACTTTGAACTTTCAGGCCGCTTTCATCAATTAATTTTTTTGCAACATCTGCATTGGTGCCCTGCAGCCTTACTATGATCGGTATACTGATATTTCCTATTGACCGGTATGCATCAATAACTCCCTGTGCAACCCTGTCGCAACGTACAATACCCCCAAAAATATTTATTAGTATTGCTTTTACTTTAGGATCTTTTAAAATAATGCGAAAACCCGCTTCTACCGTTTGCGCATTTGCAGTACCCCCAACGTCTAAGAAATTAGCCGGTTCACCACCACTCAGTTTAATCATATCCATAGTGGCCATAGCCAGCCCGGCGCCGTTTACCATGCAACCCACATTGCCATCAAGCTTTACAAAATTCAAATTATACTGTCCTGCTTCTACTTCTGTAGGATCTTCTTCACTCAGGTCTCTTAAAGCGGCAAGATCCGGATGACGCAGCAATGCATTGTCATCAATATTCATTTTACAATCAACAGCAATTATTTTTTCATCACTGGTTTTAAACAACGGATTTATTTCCAGCATACCGCAATCAGAACCAACATACGCGTTATATAATTGGGTAACAAATTTTACACAGTTTTTAAAGGCAAGTCCGCTTAAGCCTAAATTAAATGCAATTTTCCTTGCCTGAAAAGGTTCTAATCCACCACCGGGGTGAACCCATTCTTTAAATATTTTTTCAGGTGTATCATGTGCCACGTCTTCTATATTCATTCCTCCTTCGGTACTGTACATGATAACATTCTGCCCCCTGGTTCTGTCCAATAAAATAGAAAGGTAAAATTCTTTTACCGGATTCGGTCCTTCATAATATACATCCTGCGCCACTAAAACCTTGTTCACTAATTTTCCGGCATCACCGGTCTGTATCGTTACCAGGATACTACCCAGCATATTTTTAGCTATTTGTAAAACATCCTCCGCCGTTTTTCCAACAGCAACGCCACGTTGTTCGGAACCAGCCATTTTTCCTTTACCCCGTCCGCCGGCATGAATCTGTGCTTTCACTACAGCAAACTTGCTGCCATACTGGGTATGAATTTGCTTATACGCCTGTTCTGCTTCACCGGGAGTATTACAGGGAATGCCTTCCTGTACCGGTACATTGTATTTTTTTAATAATTCCTTGGCCTGGTATTCGTGAAGATTCATAAATTAAAAAGTTTCAGCGAAGATAAGAAAGTGTTTTGAGTTAGGGGTTAGTAGTTAAGAGTTTTGTGTTACCGACATTTGTTCTTTGTTAAACTATTATGGCACTCTTGTACAATATAACCTTATTGAACTTTTATCAGAGCGTAGTGCAACTCTAAACTTCTAAACCCTAAACTTCTAAACCCCTAACTCCTATCCCCAAACCCAAAACTCTGAACATTCCTTTAACGTATCTTATCTTACCTTTGACGCTAAAATAATTATAGTACATGATGTTGAAAATCGCTGAAGCAGTTGAGTTTATTAAGAATATATATAGTGAGAAACCATCGGTTGGTATTGTTTTAGGTAGTGGCCTTGGAAGTTTTGTCAATGAGATAAAGAGTGAAAAGGAGATCCCCTATGCTGATATACCACATTTCCCGGTTAGTACGGTGCAGGGACATATCGGCAAATTGATATTTGGAGAATTGGAAGGAAAGAAAGTAGTGGCTATGGCCGGCCGTTTTCATTTTTACGAAGGTTATTCATCTGAACAGATCGTTTTTCCGATAAGGGTTTTAAAATTTTTAGGTATTGAAACTTTATTGGTGAGTAATGCAGCAGGAGGAGTGAACCCCGGGTTCCGGGTTGGAGACCTGATGATCATTACAGACCATATCAGCCAGTTAATACCCAATCCGTTGATCGGGAAAAATTATAAAGAATTGGGTGCCCGGTTTCCGGACATGAGTGAACCATACCGGAAAGACCTGATCAAAAAAATGAAGAATATTGCTGCAGAAAAAAATATTAACATAAGAGAAGGTGTTTATGTGGCGGTAACCGGGCCTACATTTGAAACAAGGGCTGAATATAAAATGATTCTTACTTTGGGCGGCGATGTAGTTGGTATGAGTACGGTACCGGAAGTAATAACTGCTGTACACATGGGGTTGCCGGTATTTGCCATGAGTGTAGTTACAGATGTTGGTATACGGGAAGAGGACAATGTAATAACACATGAAGAGGTTTTACAGGCGGCCAGAGAAGCAGAGCCAAAGTTTAAGACTTTAATTTGTGAACTTATTGCACAACTATAAGTACAGATCAATGAAGAAAATTGTTGCCCTGATAACACTTGCTTTTATTTTTCAGTTTTCTTATGCACAGGACGATGCCATTAAGCAGATTGGTAGCCGCATTGGCAATCTCAAAGGCATCGGCGGCGGCAGAACCGATACTATTAGTTTTGAACACAGGGATGATAAAAAAGATTCAATTGCCATAAGCTATAAATATCTTGATTCTATCCGTAGCATTCCTTTCGATTCTTCCATTAATGATTTTGATAAATATTTTTCACTCCCGGCTTCTTATCTCTACCTGGGCAATAACGGAGCCGCTGCCTATTCAATGATCTATGCGCCTTATGCCAAACCCGGCTGGGATGCAGGTTTTCATGCATTTGATGTTTACCGTTTTACGTTAGAGGGTTCGAAGTTTTATAAAACCAACAGGCCATTTACACAACTCAGTTACCAACCGGCATCGGGTAAAGAACAGATGATAAAGGCTTTTCATACACAAAGTCCCAGGCCCAACTGGAGTTTTGGATTTGATTACCAGCTGGTAAGTTCACCGGGATTTTTTATTACACAAAACAGCAATCATAAAAGCTACCGTTTATTCAGCAATTACCAGGGTAAAAGAAAAAGATATGCCGCCTTTTTTATCATGCTGGGTAATACCATAAGAAGATCCGAAAATGGAGGTATCATTTACGATTCTTTATTGCAGGATCCAAATTATAAAAAACGGTTTACCGTCCCGGTTAACCTTGGAAATGCCAGTTTGTACGAGCCAAATCCTTTTTTAACAACGGTAAGCACCGGCAATATTTATAAGGACTTTTCAGTCTTTGTCAGGCAAACCTATGATATCGGGAAAAGAGATTCTGTTGCAGTCAATGATTCTACTACTGAATATTTGTTTTATCCAAAACTGAGGGCGCAGCACAGTTTTGCATACAGTACCTATGATTATTTGTTCCGGGATGATAATGCTGATTCGGCCACATATAAAAACTGGTATGATACAACGGTTAGCCAGGGTATAGATAGTTTTTTTGTCCGGGAAAAATGGTCGGTCATAAGCAATGATTTTTCTTTACTTCAATTCCCTGATACAAAAAATTCCGGGCAATTTTTAAAAGTTGGTGCTACACTGGAAAATATAAAGGGGGAATTAAAAAACGGGACAAGGGATTTTTATAACCTGATCCTTCATGGTGAGTACCGTAACAAAACCCGGAATAAAAAATGGGATGTGCTGGCCAAAGCGGAATTTTATATGAACGGATTGAATGCCGGTGATTATAATGTATACGCAACGATCGGGAGGTATTTAAATAAAAAATTTGGTGATGTTCGGTTATTTTTTAAGAATGTAAACAGGACTCCTTCATTTATCTTTGATAATTCATCTTCATTTAATTTCAGGAATACCGGTATAACCAAAAAGGAAAATATCATTTCCTTTGGTGCCGAAGCCAATAACCGGTTTATCAACATTGGGTTTAAAAATCACTTCATCACCAACCTGGCTTATTTTTCTGATTATTACCACACCGCACAAAGCAGTAAGGTGATTAACCTGTTGCAGGTATATGCATCTAAAAAAATAAAACTTACCAAAAGATGGAACTGGTATGTGGAAGCGGTGGCGCAACAAACCGATGGCAGTGCGCCGGTAAAAGTTCCGTTGTTGTTTACCAGGAACCGCCTGGCTTATGAAGGGATCTTCTTTAAAAATTTAAATTTAAGTACCGGCATTGAGGTTCGCTACTTCACCCCGTTTGAGGCCTATAATTATTCACCCGTCGTGGGGCAGTTCATGCCACAGGATTCTTTTAATTTAAAGAACCTTCCTGATATCAGCGCTTTCTTTCATTTCCGTATAAAATCATTTACCTGTTTTATCCGTGCCGAAAATCTGAATACGGTAAATTTTTCCAATGGTTTCGGGTTCACGAATAACAATTTTGCGGCACCGCACTATCCTACACAGGGCCTAATATTACGGTTTGGGGTACAGTGGGGATTTGTGAACTAACCGGCAAAAGAGAACATCCAATTGGTGAAGAGTACTCTTTTTATTGTTAAATCATTGCAAATGGCTAATTGCCTGTTGCTTTCTCCTGTTTCTGCGGTAAATTTGTGTTGTTAATGAAAAAGTTCTCAGTAGCCATATTAGCTGTTCTCTACATGGGTGTTTCCTCCGGAATTGCCATGGAGATACATTATTGTATGGGCCAAAAAGCCGGTACGGAGTTTTATGGCTCATCAAGCGATAAATGCGGTAGATGTGGTATGACTGAAAAAGACAACGGTTGCTGCCATGATGAACATAAATTTTATAAGATAAGCGACTCTCATAAAACAGTTTCAAACGATATTGAGTTTACAGCAACATCCTTTGCTGTGGTTAATGACTATTCCTTATTCAACTGGCAAATGCCGGTTAATACTGCTTTAACTGCCGTAAATAATCACTCTCCGCCTGATTATACTGAACCTTCGGCCTGTATAATGAATTGTAATTTCAGAATATAGAATTGATCCCGGATTTTTGCACCGATAATATATTTATTGGTGTCTTGTCCTATATGCATAATTTATTTATTCAACATCAAAATTTATATAAAATGAAAACATTATCATTATTTGCTGCAATTTTATTCAGCATATTCGCCATCAATACATCAACAGCACAAACAGCAAAAACCGAAACCATTAAAGTATGGGGCAACTGTGGTATGTGTAAAACCACGATCGAAAAATCAGCAAAAAAAGCAGGAGCAAAGACCGCAAACTGGAATGAAGAAAGCAAAGAACTGCAGGTTTCCTATGCAGTTAATAAAACCTCATCTGAAAAGATCCAGCAGGCCATTGCAAAATCAGGATATGATACCCAGGATTTTACCGCAGATAATAAGGCATACGATAATTTACATGGCTGTTGCAAATACGACAGGAAAGATGCAGCTACTAAAGTCGCAGACCCTTCGGTAATAGCTGCTTACTCTTGTCCTATGCATTCGGATGTAATAAGTGATAAGCCAGGCAAGTGTTCTAAATGCGGTATGGATATGAAAGAAAAAATGGAACAAATTACTGTTTACTCATGCCCAATGAAATGTGAAGGAGATAAAACCTATGATAAGGCCGGTAAATGCCCTAAATGTGGTATGAATCTGAAAGAAAAAAAAGAAGACCATTCTGGCCACAAACATTAATCTCAAAATAATAACAATGAAAAAGATATTATTCAGCATTTTAGCCATCAGTACCATAGCCATTACTGCCTGCAACAATAATGGCAGCAAAAATGAAACAGAAAAACATGGTATGAACAACATGAGCAAAGACAGCACTCAACATGCAACTGCAACCGATGATAAAGATGTGAAAGCTGTAGCCATAACCTATACCAATGTTGACGGAAAAGTTTCCGTATCCATCAGGGAAATAGTTGACCATTACCTGCATATTAAAAATGCCCTGGCCAATGATAACGGCAATGAAGCAGCCAGTGGCGCAAAAGCAATGGAAGCAACTATAAGCAAACTGGATAAGTCTTTATTTACGGCTGAACAGAAAACAGAATATGATAAAAATGAAGAAGAGCTGAAAGAACATGCGGAGCACATTGCAAAGAATGGCGATAAGATTGAACATCAGCGTTCACATTTTGCTATGCTGAGCAAAGTTATGTACGACCTGGTAAAAGCATTTGGTGGCGGCAGGGCATTATACCACGACCATTGCCCGATGTATAATGATAACAAAGGTGCGATGTGGTTAAGTGAAATGAAGGAAGTTAAAAATCCTTATTACGGATCAAAAATGCTCACCTGTGGTTCAGTTGAAGAAGTGATTAAATAGGCCCCCTCTAAATCTCCCCCCAAGGGGGAGACTTGGAGAACACAGGACCACGTAGTTAAAATTTATTCAAATGTTTAAATGCTTAATTACTGAAGTTTATAAATGCCCCACAGTTCGGCCTCCCTCTCTTTCGGAGAGGGAACGAGGGTGAGGCCAAAATAAAAAATCATGGTTCAAAAATTAATTGAACTCGCTTTACGAAACAGGCTTATAGTAATACTCATTGCAGCCGCCATGTTTGCCTGGGGTATTTACTCAGTTCAAAAAAATCCCATTGACGCCATACCTGATCTGAGTGAGAACCAGGTTATTGTTTTTACAGAATGGATGGGCCGCAGTCCGCAGGTTATAGAAGACCAGGTAACCTATCCATTGGTAAGTAACCTGCAGGGTATTCCTAAAATTAAAAATATCCGTGGCTCTTCTATGTTCGGGATGAGTTTTGTGTACGTGATCTTTGAAAATGATGCAGACATTTACTGGGCAAGAACAAGGGTGCTTGAAAGACTAAATTATGCACAGCGCCTTTTACCGCAAGGCATAACGCCAACGCTTGGGCCGGATGGAACGGGTGTTGGCCATATCTTTTGGTATCACCTGGAAGCACCCAAAATGGACCTGGGAGAGCAAAGGGCATTGCAGGATTGGTATGTAAAATTTGCCCTGCAAACGGTTCCCGGTGTTGCCGAAGTGGCTTCTTTCGGGGGATTTGAAAAACAATACCAATTGGTTGTTGACCCGGTCAAGCTTCAGTTTTACAATGTTTCGCTGATGGATGTAATGAATAAAGTGAAAGCGAATAACAATGATGTGGGCGGAAGGAAATTTGAAATGAGCAACATGGCTTATATCATCCGTGGGTTGGGGTATATAAAGAACAAAGAGGACGTGGAGAACATTGCATTAACGAATTACAATGGCATCCCGGTTCGGGTAAAAGATATTGGCTCAGTTCAAATGGGCGGCGATCTCCGCCTCGGTATTTTTGATATGGATGGAAAGGGTGAAGTTGTTGGGGGTATTGTAGTGATGCGTTATAATGAGAATGCAGACAAGGTGATTACTGCCGTAAAAGAAAAAATGAATGAAGTGCAAAAGGGTTTGCCCGAAGGCGTAACCTTTAAAACTTCTTATGACCGGAGTACCCTGATTGAAGAAGCGGTTGAATCTGTAAAAGGTACACTGATAGAAGAAATGATTGCAGTCTCCATTATTGTGATTCTCTTCCTCTTTCACTGGCGCAGCGCTGTTATCATTCTCATTCAGTTGCCCATATCGGTAGCTATTGGTTTTATTTTGCTGGAAGCCTTTGGCATATCCTCTAACATCATGTCGCTTACCGGAATTGCATTGGCCATTGGGGTGGTGGTGGATGACGGCATTGTAATGGTGGAGAATGCCTACCGGCACCTGAGTGAAGCTCAAATTGAAAAAGCTAAATTATCTGATAAAATATGATCATGGCAAAATGGTTTAAAAAAAATAAAGACCCCTTAACTTCAGCCGAAAGGATGGCCGTTATTGAAAAGTCTTCCAAACAGGTTGGCCCCGGCGTATTCTATTCTACCATTATTGTAGTTACTTCTTTTCTTCCGGTGTTTCTGTTAACAGGTATGGAAGGAAAACTATTCCATCCACTGGCTTGGACAAAAACTTTTATTCTTCTGGTTGATGCATTTTTAGCCATTACATTAACCCCTGTATTGATCTCTTTTTTTCTGAGAGGAAGATTAAAACCTGAAAGCGCCAATCCCATAACCAGGACTTTGGAAAAAATATATACACCCATCCTTAAATTCTGTTTAACATGGCGCAAGACAGTTATCGGCATCAACCTCCTTGCATTAATTGTTGGCATAGTCATGATGACAAGATTGGGTTCTGAATTTATGCCGCCACTTGATGAAGGCTCATTACTTTTCATGCCTGTTACACTGCCTGATGTTTCCAATTCGGAAGTAAAAAGATTATTGCAGGTGCAGGATAAAATAATCAGTACCGTTCCGGAAGTTGATCATGTATTAGGCAAAGCCGGAAGGGCGAATACGGCAACAGATAATTCACCCATCAGCATGATTGAGACCATCATTTTGCTTAAACCAAAAAGTGAATGGCGCAAAGACATGACCAAAGATGGTATCATTAATGAACTTAATGCAAAACTGCAGATACCTGGTGTTACCAATGGATGGACACAACCCATCATCAACCGCATCAACATGCTTTCTACCGGTATCCGTACCGATGTGGGTTTGAAAGTCTACGGCCAGAACTTAGACAGCATTTATGCTTTTGCACAAACCATAAAAAAACAACTGGAAGGAATTGATGGTGTTAAAGATCTTTATGTAGAGCCGATAACCGGCGGAAAATATATTGACATAACTGTGAAGAGAGAGGAAATCGGGAGATATGGTTTAACTGTGGATGATGTGAACACCGTTATTGAAAGTGCATTGGGCGGTATGAAACTTACAACAACCATTGAAGGCCGCCAGCGGTTTTCGGTAAATGCCAGATATGGCCAGGATTTTCGCAACAACCTGGAATCATTAAAACGCCTGCAGGTGCAGACCATGAGCTTTGGCCCCATTCCACTGGAAGCTGTTGCGGATATAAAATTAAGCCAAGGGCCGCCCATGATCAATTCAGAAAATGCCATGCTGCGGGGAACGGTATTATTTAATGTAAGAGAAAGAGATTTGGGCAGCACGGTAAAAGAAGCACAGGAAAAACTCAACCAGATGATCACAAAATTACCCAGGGGTTATTTCCTGGAATGGAGCGGCCAGTGGGAAAACCAGATAAGGGCCAACCGCACATTAAAGATGATCATGCCGATAGTTATCATTATCATTTTTATGATCCTATACTTCACGTATCATTCTTTTAAAGAAGCCATCGTAACCATGATAACCGTTCCGTTTGCATTAATTGGCGGTGTGTTCATGGTATATTTTTACGGGGTTAATTTATCAGTTGCAGTAGCAGTAGGTTTCATCGCTTTATTTGGAATGGCCATTGAAACAGCCATGCTCATGACCATTTACCTGAATGAAGCCATGCAGAACATGGTTGCCAAACATGGCAATTCAAAAACATCATTAACGCCGGCCATCATCCGTGAATTTGTAATTGAAGGCGCTGCTAAAAGATTGCGGCCAAAACTGATGACCGTATGTGTTGGTTTGTTTGGTTTGATCCCGATATTATGGTCAACCGGTGTAGGCAGCGATATTATGCGGCCCATTACTATTCCATTGATTGGCGGAACCATCACCTCTACTATTTATGTTTTGCTGATTACCCCGGTAATTTTTCAGATGATAAAAGAACGGGAATTAAAGAAAAAAGGTAAAGTAGAATTAATAGATACAAAAGAGTAACGTGTTTCGCTATTAAGTTTTAAGATACGCTCTGGAAGCCGTCTTCGACATGCTCAGACTGACAGCTTTCTGTCATGTAGAGCTTGTCGAAACATAGACAGAATGCGACTTTTAAATGAAATTTATTTATTAATAGTACAATAAGGAAAGAGTAAATAAAAAGAAATGGAAACAATATTGACATCAATTATAACATGCCCTAATTGCGGTTATCAGCAGGAGGAAGAAATGCCAACTGATGCCTGCCGGTATTTTTATGAATGCGAACAATGCAAGTCAGTATTAAAACCTGTTAATGGAGATTGCTGTGTGTTTTGTTCTTATGGCTCTGTTCCCTGTGCTCCTGTACAAAAAAATAATAACTGTTGTACTTAATTTTTATACAATGAAAAAAGTAGTTTTCATATTGGCAATTTTTATTCCGGCAAAAATGATTTCAGCCCAAACACTGAAGCTGGATGCGATCATTGATAGCATTACCGCTTTACACCCGGTTGTAAAAATGTACAACAATGAAATACGCTCCATGGACGAAGCGGCCAAAGGTGCCAAAAGCTGGATGCCTCCGGAGGTGAGTACCGGCCTATGGATGGTTCCATATAATCCCAGCCTTTGGAAAAAAGGAGATATGGGAGAAACCGGCATGGGACAGTACATGATTGGCGGGCAACAGATGATACCCAACAAAAAGAAACAAAACGCAGATGCGGCTTATATGCAGGCGATGTCTTCGGTAGAAAAAGAAAAAAAGAAGGCAACAATCAATGAGCTGATCAACGATGCCAAACAATTTTATTATGAATGGATAGTGTTGCAAAAAAAATTAACCATACTCGGACAAAATGAAAAGATGCTCGACTTCATGATTAAAAACGCAGAGATACGTTACAGGAATGGTTTGGGAAAGATAAGCGCTTATTATAAAGCAAAAGCTGCATTGGGTAATGTAAAAAATATGCAGCTGATGTTTGAAAACGACATCAAAGAAAAACGCATCCGCATCAATTCGCTGATGGGCAGGAATGCGATGACTGATTTTGATATTGATACTGTTTACCGGTTAAATGATTATTCATCTTTTACATTTGACAGTACACTTTTTTATAACAGCCGCAGCGATTTAAAAGCCATTGACCAAAACATCAACATAACCTTTCTGAAACAGCAAACAGAAAGGCAAAGCCTGAAACCGCAGTTCGGCATCCGCTATGAACACATGTTTGGTTTTGGTGGTTTGCCCATGCAATACAGCCTCATGGGAATGATGAAACTTCCGCTTGCCAACTGGTCTTCAAAAATGAATAAAGCCAATATCGAAAGCCTGAAGTGGAAAGCAGTCGCCCTGCAATCGCAAAAAGAAATGATGCTGAATGAATACAGCGGCATGGCCTATGGTATGCGTAACGAAATTGAGTTAAAGAAAAAGCAGTTGAAATTATATGGGGATGAAATCATACCCGCATTAAAAAATAATTATAAAACCATGCAATTAAGTTACGAGCAGAATACCGAAGAACTGTTTATGCTTTACGATGCATGGGAAACGCTGTACATGACACAAATGGAATACACAGAGTTACTGAACAAAGTACTCGGGTACCAGGTGGCATTGGATAGATTAATGGAAAAGAAATGAAAAGATTAAAAATAAATCAGCAATTAGCAATCGACAATTGGCAATGGACAATGCTGAATAGCAACTTCATTTTGCTTATTGCTTATTGCCTATTGCTTATTGGTTTATTTGCATGTAATGGAAAAAAGAAAGAAGACCATTCGCAACACCAGCAACCAGTATCCAGTATCCAGCTTTATACCTGTCCCATGCATCCGGAGATCATCAGGGATAAACCGGGTAACTGTCCTATCTGCGGAATGCAACTGGTAAAAAAAGAAACAGGTGGAGAGAAAATAATTGAAGTAACAATGGATGCCTTATTAAAGCCTACCAATGAATTTGTTTTGTCTTCCATC